>NZ_JAGPXV010000999.1:0-1264 GCF_018070405.1 Micromonospora sp. D75 | reverse complement strand
CCCCGGAGGGCACCTCCAGCACGATGCCGGCGGCCGCCCAGAGCACGAACAGCGAGGAGATCTGCCCGACCGACAACCCGGTGTCGGCGAACAGCAGCACGTAGAGCGGGTAGAGCAGGACGAGGTCGGTGAGGAACGCGTACCCGTAGAGCGTCGCCGCCAGGCGGCGGGTCGCGGGTACGCGGGCAGGAGCGACGAGCATGGGACCTTCCCACGGGACGTGACGGACACCGGCCGGAATGCACGGCGTCCGCGGCGGCCCGCGGCCTCGTCGCTCAGTAGGGCATCAACATCGCCAGGTCATGCCGGGATCCTATCCGCCGCGAGGCGCCCCGGTGGTCCCCCGGCGGGCACGAGATCGGGGCGGGACCGTGCGGTCCCGCCCCGAGTGTCACTGCCGCCAGGTCAGCGGCGGAACTTCTCCACGTCGGCCTGCGGGATGACCATGGTGGCCTCGCTGTCCGCGGCCTGCTCGGCGGTCGGCTGACGCGGCGTGGCCGGCTGGGTGCGGTCGGAGTCCGCGTACGCCGGAATGTGCTGCGTGGCCTCCGTCGGCACCGGCTCGGTGGCGTCCGCACCGGCGGCGGCCGGGGTGGCCGGGTACGCGGGGACGGGCTGGGTAAGGTCCGCCTCGGCGTCCCGGCTCACCGGCTGGGTCAGCTCGGAGTCCGCGTACGGGCCGGTGGCGGCCAGGCGGGCCTCGACGTCGCGGCGCCCGGCCTGGTACGCGCGGGCGTGCGTGGCGATGGTGCGCGACTCCTCCTCGGCCCGGGTCAGCCAGTTCTCCCAGCGGCTCTGCATCGGCCGGACCAGGCCGCCGCCGACGCCGACGACCAGGATGCCGCCCACGGTGGCGAGCACCGCGATCAGCACCGGAGTGGTGACAGTGGTGGCGACGCCGATCTGGTTGAGCGCGGCGATGACGCCGAGGCCCAGGATGAACACCGAGGCGAGGTTCGCCAGCACCCGGCCGTAGGAGAGGCCGCCGAGCGCGCTGGAGATGATGTCCTTCACCGCACGGGCGATGGCCGCGGCGACCACCACGATGACGATGGCGACGAACGCCCGGGGCAGCCAGGCGATCACACCGGCGATCAGGTCGGAGATCGGGTTGGGGCCCCAGATGCCGAACGCGAGCTGGAGCGTGACCAGCAGCACGCCGTAGTAGGCGAGCTTGGCGACGATGTCGCTGGCGTCGTACTTGGAGCGGGCCAGCGCGGTCTTGATGCCGCCGCGCTCGACGGCCCGGTCGAAGTGGACCCGC
>NZ_JAGPXV010000998.1:0-1269 GCF_018070405.1 Micromonospora sp. D75 | reverse complement strand
GGTCGGCAGCGTCTACTACGCCTCGGGTGGCGTCACCCGCACCGTGAGCGCCTCCTACACCCGCTACGACCTGGCCCTGCTGCGCCTGTCCAGCACGGTCAGCACCTCCGCCGTCTCGCTCGCCAGCAGCAACCCGCCGGTCGGCTCCACGAACACCATCTACGGCTGGGGCATGACCTGCTACAGCGGTTGCGGCGCGTCGCCCCAGCTCAAGACCGCGAGCGTACGGGTGACCAGCACCAGCGTCACCGACGCGTACGGCGGCCAGGCGATCCGGAGCACCCGGGTCAACGGCAACGCCTGGCGGGGCGACTCGGGCGGCCCGCAGTTCTACAACGGCCAGCAGGTCGGCGTGGCCTCCACCGCCGACGGCCAGAGCATCCAGAACTACGGCAGTGTCGCGTACAACCGGTCCTGGATCGCCTCGACGGCCGGTGTCTGACGGTTGATGCCGATGCGGCGCGGATCGGCCGGGAGCAGCCCGGCCGTCCGCGCCGCGTCGTTTTTCAGCATGCGATCAGCTGAACACGGCTCCCGAACCACCCGGCCGAGGGCTGACAGCATCGGAAACGTGCTGGTCGTGACGACGGATCAACTGCCTGGCTACGAGATCCGCCAGATCCTCGGCGAAGTGGTCTCGTCGATGGCGAGGACCCGCAACCCGTACCGCGAGGGGGTCAAGAACCTGCGCGGTGGCGCATACGACCCGCTGGCGCCGGACAACCTGACCCGGTGGCGTACCGACTCGGTGGCCCGGCTCGGCGAGGAGGCCCGCCGCCTCGGCGCGAACGCGGTGATCGGCATGCGCTTCGACAGCCGCGACTGCGGCGAGATGTGGATGGAGATCTGCGCGTACGGCACGGCGGTGATCGTCGCGCCCAAGATGCCGGACGTCATGCCGCCGGACCAGCCGGCGATCGCGGCCGAGACCGCCCACGACCCGGAGATCGCCTCCGCCCCGGGCGGCATCGCCGAACCGGCCAGCGCCCCCAACCTGAGTTCCGCAGCCGAAACCCCCACCGGCCCCTGACCCCTCGCTTTGCGGCGTCGATCATGAGGTTGACGGCAGGAATGATCTCCCTGAGTGCCGCCAACTTCATGATCGCCGGGGAAAGAGCCTGGGTCAGAGGATGGGGGGTGGGGAGTAGGTCGCGGCCTGGGGGTGGGACTCGACCACACCGGTGATTCGTGCGGTCACGCGGTTGACCTGGTCGGCGGCGGCGCCAACGAAGGCGTTGCGGTCGGCCACCAGGGTGTCGATCTCGGCCC
>NZ_JAGPXV010000997.1:0-1282 GCF_018070405.1 Micromonospora sp. D75 | reverse complement strand
GGATGACGGTGTCCGGGGGGATCGGCCCGCCGGCGAAGCTGACCCCCACCATGACCGTGTAGATCACGCCGGCCGCGCCGGCGCAGTAGGCGAGACGGCGCAGCCGCCGACGTCGCCGCCCGCTCGGGTCGACGAAGACGGGGGGCGATTCCGGTACGACGGGAATCAGTGCTGTCGGGCCTTCCACACGGCCAAGTGTAGATGCGAGAAATTTCCGCCTTCTCCCCCGGCTAGCCGTGCTGACCAGGCAGAACGGACAGCACCGACCTCGATCTTGTAGGTTGGGTGCCGTGGCGCGCAGCGTGTACCTGACCGGCGTTGGCTCGGGCGGGGGAAAATCGACAGTGGCGCTCGGGCTGGCCGAGCTGTTGTCCCGCCAGGTGGAACGAATCGGCGCGTTCCGGCCGCTCGTCACCGGCGAGGGCACCGACCCGATCCTGGCCCTGCTCACCGAGCGCTACCGGATGGATCTGCCGGTCGACGAGCTGTACGGCGCCACGTACGCCGAAGCGAGCGCGCTCGTCGCGGACGGCCGCCGGGAGGAGCTGATCTCCCGGATCGTCACCCGCTACCGCGAGGTCGAGCGCCGCTGCCCGGCGATAGTGGTGGTCGGCAGCGACTTCGCCTACGGCGACGGCACCGGCCCGCGTGAGCTGGCCTTCAACGCCCGGCTCGCGACCGAGTTCAGCAGCGTCGTGGTCCCGGTGGTCGACGGTTTCGGGCAGACGCCCGAGACGATCGCGGCGGCGCTGCGCGGCGCGTACCACGATCTGGTCGACCTCGGCGCGACGGTGATCGCGGCGCTGGCCAACCGCGTGCCGGAGCCGATGACGCTGCCCGAACTGCCGGTGCCCGCGTACGCGATCCCGGAGGTGCCGACCGTGTCGGCGCCGACGGTGGCCGAGGTCGCCGCGGCGCTGCGCGGCACCGTGCTCACCGGCGACGAGACCGCGCTCGACCGTGACGTGCTCGACTACGTGGTCGGCGCGGCGCACGTGCCGACGCTGCTGGACCACCTCACCGACGGGGCGCTGGTGATCACCCCGGGCGACCGCGCCGACCTGCTGGTGGCCGCCGGGGCCGCGCACGTCGCCGGGCAGGTGTCGCTGGCCGGGCTGGTGCTCACGCTCGGCGAACAGCCCGACCCGCGGGCCATGCGCCTGGTCGAGCGGATGAACACCGGGCTCCCGGTGCTCTCGGTACCCTGCGACAGCTCCGACACGGTGTCCGCGTCCAGCCGGATCGAGGGCCGCCCCAGCACCGCCAACCCGCGAAAGGTCGA
>NZ_JAGPXV010000996.1:0-1284 GCF_018070405.1 Micromonospora sp. D75 | reverse complement strand
GGAGGAGGTGTTCGGCTCCGTCGGCGGCCAGCGCGCGGGCGACGTGTCCCCCGAGTGCCCCGGTGCCGCCGGTGATCAGCACCGTGCCACGCGGCGTCCAGGAACCGCGCGCACCGGTGTCGCCGTACGTCGCACGAACGAGCCGGCGGGCGTGGCCGCCGGTGCCGCGCAGGGCGATCTCGTCCTCCCGGCCGGTGCCGGCGATCAGCGTCCGGAGCATCCGCACGACGCCCTGGTCGGGCTGCTCGGGGAGGTCGACGAGCCCGCCCCACCGGTGCGGGTGCTCGGCGCGCAGCACGCTGCCGAAGCCCCACGCCATGGCCTGCACGGGGTCGACGTGCCGGTCACGGGATCCGACGGAGACCGCGCCGCGGGTGGCGATCCAGAGCCGGGCGGTGATCCCGGCGTCGCCGAGGGCCTGCGCGAGCGCGACCGTGGCGGCGAGGCCCGTCGGCACGGAGGCGGCCCCGGCGTACGGCCGGGTGTCGAGGGCCAGCAGGGAGAGTACGGGCAGCACGTCCCCGTCGCGGCCGGTCGACGCCTCGGCGAGTTCGTGGGCGAGGCGCTTGCGGTCGCACGTGGCGTCGACCTCGACGATCCGCCCGCCGGCGGCGCCGAGGGCGGCGGCCCAGTCCGTCACGGCCGCGTCGGCGTCGGCCGGTACGACGAGCAGGAAGTCGGTCGCCTCGGCGCGGGCGGCGTCGTCCGTGAGCGGCTGCCAGGCCACCCGGTAGCGCCAGGAGTCGAGGGCCGCCTCGGCGTCCCGGCGGCGTCGCCAGGTGGACAGCGCCGGCAGCACGTCCGCGAGGGGGGCGTCGGCGTCGACGGCCAGGCTCTCGGCGAGGGTCGTCAGGTCCTCCGCCTCGATCGCCCGCCAGAAGTCCTCGTCGGCGGCGGTACGCCGGGCGGCGGGGGGACGGTAGGACCGCGTCGTCGCATTGATCCAGTAACGTCGATGGTCGAAGGCGTACGTGGGCAGGTCGACCACACCCGGCCGGGCGCCGGTCTGACCGTGGTAGGCAGCCCAGTCGACCGGCACACCCGCCACCCACAACTGCCCCAAGGCCGCCGTCACCGCAGCGAGCTCCGACTGGTCCCGCCGCGACACCGGAACCCGCCGCACCCCGGCATCAGCGACGATCTCCGCCACCATCGCCGTCAACGTCGCATCCGGGCCGATCTCCAGGAACGTGTCCACCCCCTGTGCCCGCAACGCCGCCACCCCATCGGCGAACCGCACGGGCTGCCGCACGTGCCGCACCCAGTACTCCGGATCCACCAGCT
>NZ_JAGPXV010000995.1:0-1292 GCF_018070405.1 Micromonospora sp. D75 | reverse complement strand
GGGTGGAGCTGTCGCTCGAATCGCGGTTCCGGCTGGCGATGCTGGCGACGGTGCGCGACGGCGCCGACGCCTCCGGCGGTGACCTGGCCGCGAGCGTCTGGGGCGGCTGGATCGCCTACCAGGCGCCCGACCGCGCCGCCGTACGCGACATGGCGCGGCGGCGCGGCGTGGAGGAGACGATGCGCGCGCCCTGGCCGGGCCTGCGGGTCCGGCGGCTGCCACCACCGCGTGGCCTCGCGCTGGAGGTGGGCTGGACCGGGGAGCCGGCCAGCAGCAGCGCGCTGACCGGGCGGCTGGCCGCCTCCCGGTGGCGGGGCAGCGCCGCGCGGTGGAGCTTCACCAGCCGCAGCCAGGAGTGCGTACGCACCGCGATCGACGCGCTGGAGCGGGGCGACGACCAGGAACTGCTGCACCAGGTCCGGCGGGCCCGGCACGTGCTCGCCGAGCTGGACGACGAGGTCCGGCTCGGCATCTTCACCCCCCGCCTGACGGCGCTGTGCGACGCCGCCGAGACCGTCGGCGGCGCGGCCAAACCGTCCGGCGCCGGCGGCGGCGACTGCGGCATCGCGTTGCTGGACGCCGCCGCCGCGACGCAGACCGCGCGGCTGCGCGAGCAGTGGGCCGCCGCCGGGGTGCTCCCCATGCCGATCCAGGTCCACCAGACGAACGGGAGCGCGCGATGATCGCCAACCGCAAGGACGACCACGTCCGGCTCGCCGCCGAGCAGCAGGACCGGCTCGGCGGTCACCACGAGTTCGACGACGTGTCGTTCGTGCACCACGCCCTGGCCGGCATCGACCGGTCCGACGTCTCGCTGGCCACCTCGTTCGGCGGCATCGACTGGCCGGTGCCACTGTGCATCAACGCGATGACCGGCGGCAGCGCCAAGACCGGCCTGATCAACCGGGACCTGGCGATCGCGGCCCGGGAGACCGGTGTACCCGTCGCGACCGGGTCGATGAGCGCCTACTTCGCCGACGAGTCGGTGGCCGAGACGTTCAGCGTGATGCGCCGGGAGAACCCGGACGGGTTCATCATGGCCAACGTCAACGCCACCGCCTCCGTCGAGCGGGCCCGGCGGGCCGTCGACCTGATGCGGGCCGACGCGCTGCAGATCCACCTGAACACCATCCAGGAGACGGTGATGCCGGAGGGGGACCGGTCGTTCGCCGCCTGGGGACCGCGGATCGAACAGATCGTCGCCGGCGTCGGTGTCCCGGTGATCGTCAAGGAGGTCGGCTTCGGGCTCAGCCGCGAGACGCTGCTGCGGCTGCGGGACATGGGTGTCCGGG
>NZ_JAGPXV010000994.1:0-1294 GCF_018070405.1 Micromonospora sp. D75 | reverse complement strand
TCCCTGCTGCGCCCACTTCTCGACATCCCACGTGCCGACACCCGGGACGCCTGCGCCGCGCTCGGGCTCGACCCGTGGGCGGACCCGCACAACGCCGACCCCGCGGACGCCCGGGCCCGGGTCCGGTCCGACGCGCTACCGGCCCTCGTCGACGCGCTCGGGCCGGGGGTGGTGGCGAACCTGGCCCGTACCGCCCGCCTGCTCGCCGCGGACAACGCCGCGCACGACGCGCTCGCGGACGCCGCGCTGGCCGACGTCCGGGCCGACGGCCGTGCGCTCTCCGTCGACGGGCTGGCCGGGTTGCCGGCCGCCGTGCGTACCCGGGTGCTGCACACCTGGGCCCGCGAGCTGGGCGCCGCGCCGGCCGCGCTGTCCCACAGTCACGTGGCAGCGCTGGACGCCCTGGTCACCGATTGGCGCGGCCAGGGCCCGGTGCACCTGCCCGGCGGCCACCAGGTACGCCGCCAGGCCGGTCACCTCCTGCCCTGACCGGTGATCCAGCCGGGTTCGCGCCGCCACTCCGGCGGCCTGGCGCCCCGCGGCGTCTCGCCCCTCCCGCCTCGCCTCGCCTGGCGGTGATCAAGGACTTTGTGTCCACTTCACGCCTCCGGCAGCCCGCAACCTCCTTGATCACGGGTGCGGCGCGGGAAGCGTGCCCACCCGGGGGCGGTGATCATGAGGTTGACGGGGAGGAAACGGACGAAATCCACGGTCAACTTCATGATCGCCGGGGTGGGCCGGGCCGGGGTGGGCCGGGGTGGGCCGGGTGGAGGGGGAGCGTCAGGCGGTGGTGCGTTCGCGGAAGGTGGTGCGGTAGGCGAGCGGGGTGGTGCCGACGCGGCGGGTGAAGTGGTGCCGCAGCGCCGCCGCGTCGCCGAAGCCGGCCTGCTCGGCGACGCCTTCCACGCTCAGCGTGGTGTCCTCCAGCAGGTGCCGGGCCAGCAGCACCCGCTGGTTGGTCAGCCAGTCGTGCGGGGTGGTGCCGGTCTCGGCGCGGAACCGGCGGGCGAACGTGCGTGGGGCCATGCCGGCGCGCGCGGCCAGCTCGTCCACTGTCACCGGGTGGCGGAGGTGCCCCATCAGCCACTCCAGCACCGGTTCCAGGGTGGGCGCCTCGGGGGCCTTCGGGATGGGCGCCTCGACGTACTGGGACTGGCCGCCGTCGCGGTGCGGTGGGACGACCATCCGGCGGGCCAGCCGGGTCGCCACGGCGGAGCCGTGCTCCTGGCGTACCAGGTGCAGGCAGGCGTCGATGCCGGCGGCGGTGCCGGCGCTGGTGAGCAGCCGGTCGTCC
>NZ_JAGPXV010000993.1:0-1295 GCF_018070405.1 Micromonospora sp. D75 | reverse complement strand
CGACGGGGTCGGTGCCGGACTTCTCGCGGCAGCCCTCCAGGGCGGCGTACACGATGCGCTCGGCGAGCTGACGCTTGCCGCGCAGCAGGATCTTGTTCACCAGCTGGGTGACCAGGGGCGAGTTGTACACCGGGTCAGCGACCAGCGGCTTCCGCGGAGCGGGTCCCTTACGCGGCATGTCAGCTCTTCTCCTTCTTCGCGCCGTAGCGGCTGCGAGCCTGCTTGCGGTTGCGGACACCCTGGGTGTCCAGCGAGCCGCGCACGATCTTGTACCGCACGCCGGGGAGGTCCTTCACACGACCGCCGCGCACGAGCACGATCGAGTGCTCCTGAAGGTTGTGGCCGACGCCCGGGATGTAGGCGGTCACCTCGATCTGGCTGCTGAGCTTGACACGAGCGACCTTGCGCAGCGCCGAGTTCGGCTTCTTCGGGGTGGTGGTGTACACGCGGGTGCACACGCCGCGCCGCTGGGGAGACCCCTTGAGCGCCGGGGTCTTGGTCTTGGTCGTCTTGGCCTGACGGCCCTTTCGGACCAACTGCTGAATGGTGGGCACCGGGTTTCTCCGCTCCCTTCGGCCGCTGCGAGGCGACCGCGCCGTCTGCTCCAGCCGTCCGGATGGGCGGCTCTCCTACATTCCAACCGGGGCCGCCTGTCGGCGTCCCAGCACCCGCGGTCGGGCGTGTCGCCCAAGTCACGGTCCCGGTGCCGGCCGCTGGCGCGTCGTACCGGGTTGTTTGGTCTTGATGGTGCGACCGCGCGATTCACCGGCTGACCGGTTCCAGCGCACGCACGCATTGCCCAGGCGAGCCCGGGCACAAGGGGAAAGAGTACCTACCACAGCCGCGCCGGTCAAAACGGATGGGTCGGGAGGACCGCTGCCGCGGTCCGCCGGGCCGATCTCCGGATCGCCGACGCGCCCATGATGGGCACCTACAGTGACAAGTGTACCGGCTCGTCCGCCGCGCGGCCCGGCGGCCCCGACACAGCCCACCCCCCGGGCACCCGGACATACCGGTCGCGGCAGGTCACCGGCCGCACCGGCCCCACCGGGGGCCTCACGTGATCTGCACCACGAGGGCCAGCCCGAGCCCGACCAGGCTGAACAGCAGCCCCACCCCGCCGCAGGAGAGCCCGGCCACGGCCAGGCCGGCGCCGGTGAACCGCACCGCCGGCGGCGGCGCCGGCCGCCGGATCTGCCGCCGGGCCAGCAGCCCGGCGACCACCGCGCCGACCCCGATCAGCGCGCCGAGCACGGTGAACGCGCCGGCCGCCCAGGCGCCACCGTAGTCCGGCC
>NZ_JAGPXV010000992.1:0-1296 GCF_018070405.1 Micromonospora sp. D75 | reverse complement strand
CCGTACAGCTCGGCGCCGCGCTGGCCGCCGCCGAGCTGTACGGCGAGCAGGCCCACCTGGCGCGCGTGCTGCAGAACAGCCTGCTCCCGCCGGAACTGCCGCGCCTGCCCGGGATGACGCTCGCCGGCGGTTACCGCGCCGCCGGGGACAGCCTGCGCATCGGCGGGGACTTCTACGACGTGTTCCCCACCGGCGAGGGCGGCCTCCTCGCGCTCGGCGACGTCTGCGGCAAGGGCGTCGGCGCGGCAGTGCTGACCGGCCGGGTACGCCAGTCGCTGCAGACGCTGCGCCTCGTCGAGCAGCGTCCCCGGGAACTGCTGGAGCTGCTCAACCGGGCGCTGCTGGACGCGCCGGACGCCGCCCGCCGGGCCCAGTTCACGACGCTCCTGCTCGGCGCGGTCCGCCGCGAGCCCGGCGGCGGGCTGCGGGTCCGGGTGGCCGGCGGCGGGCACCCCGCCCCGCTCGTCGCCCGCGCCGGCGGCGGGATCGAGACCGTCCGGGTGGGCGGCATGCCGGTGGGCGCGCTCACCGACGCGCGGTTCGTCGACGCCGAGGTACGGCTGGCGCCGGGCGACCTGCTGCTGGCGTACACCGACGGGGTGACCGAGGCCCGGGGCGGCCCGACCGAGCTGGCCATGTTCGGCGAGGACCGGTTGCGCCAGGCGGTCGCCTCCGGTGCCGGGCTCCCGCCGGCCGCGCTCGTGGAGCGGGTGCTCCAGCTCGTCGACGAGTGGCTGGACGGGCAGCCGCACGACGACATCGCCATGCTGGCGCTGGCCGCCGGGTGAGCCCGGAGCGCCGGATCGGGCCGGAGACGCTCGCCGCCTATCTCGATCACCTGGACCGGGCCGACCGGGCCGGCGCGATCGCGCTGGCGCAGGAACTGCTCGCCGACGGCGTGCCGGTCGCGGACATCCTGGTGGACCTCGTCGCGGTGGCGCAGCAGGAGATCGGCCGCCGCTGGCTCACCGGTTCCTGGAGCGTGGCCCAGGAGCACGCCGCCACCCATGTCAGCGAACTCGTGGTCGGCGCGGTGGGCGCGACGATCGGCGCACCGCGACGTGGGCACGTGGTGATGGCCTGCGTCGAGGGCGAGTGGCACGCGCTGGCCGCCCGGATCGTCGCCGAGGTGGTCCGGGCGGCCGGCTGGCGGGTGACGTTCCTGGGCGCCAGCGTGCCGGCCCGGCACCTGGTCTCCTACCTGCACCAGACCGGCCCGGACGCGGTACTGCTGAGCTGCGTGCAGCCGAACCGGCTGGTCCGGGCGGCGCGGATGGTGGAGGCGAGCCGCGCGGC
>NZ_JAGPXV010000991.1:0-1307 GCF_018070405.1 Micromonospora sp. D75 | reverse complement strand
ACGTTCGTCTGCTCGGCGGCCCGCTCCTGGTAGACGGCCTTGAGGAAGCCGTCCACCGCGATCTGCGGCTCCTTCGCTCCCTGGCCGTTCTCGGTGTCGCGCAGGACCAGGAACGCGGCAGTGCCCCCACCGCCGCAGAGCAGGACCGCGGCGGCCAGCACCAGCGAGGCGATGAGCAGCGCCGGTCGCTTGCGTGGTGGGCCGCCGGGCGGGCCGGGCGGATACGCCGGTGGCCCGGCGGCGGGAACGGCGCCCGGCGGTGTGCCGCCACCGGGCGGTGATTGTGGGTGCGGGTCGCCGGGCGTGCCGGTGTCGCCACCGGCGGGCGGTTGGGTCATCTGTCTCCCCCGGGTTGCGGCTCCCGTCGCCGCCCCAGGCGACGGGCACGGGTCGAGGTGGTCGGGCGCGCGTCCGCGCGTGCCCAGTCCGGAAGGGTAGCGGTCGGCGGGGCGCTTGCCAGCCCCGCGTACGCACCGGCGGGAGGCGAGTTCGCGGTCGCGTTCCGGACCAGGCTTGTGTCACATATGTGACTGGTTGTGACGAAGCATGCGCGTCCCGTTGCCGGGACTGGCCGGAGGTCCTACGTTCGTCCCGACACGGAGAGCCGGACCCGCCGGACGGTGCCGAGGCGGATGGCGGTGTCAGTGAGCAGGTACGACGCCCGGAGGCGACGCATGCGCGACGCGGAGAACACCCCCCGAGCCCAGTTCCCCGGCGACCGGTCCGGCCGGCCCGGCGAGGCCGACGTGCCCGCCTCGTTCAACGAGCGGTCGTACCGCCTTCCGGTCGAGGTGGTCCGGACGCCGTCCCGCCCCGGCGCGAAGGGGCGGGACGAGGACGAGCCCGGCTACGTCATCCACCTGCCGGTACGGGTGGCCGACCTCGCCGCGGCCACCGCGCTCGCCGGCACCGTGGCCACCTCGCTGAGCTTCCTAATAGAGCTGGACGCGGGCGAGACCACCGTCTCCACCGCCGACGACCAGAACAACAGGCACCGGGTCTTCTGCGATCTGCTGTTGCCCGACCGCAGCCGGTGCCCGCAGCGCTTCGAGCACGAGGGCCCGTGCGGCGAGCCGCCCTCCGCGCCGGAGCCGCGTCCCGCGTCCCGTTGACGACGGCGGACCGTAGGCTGTGCCTGACCGAAGTCCAAGTCAGGCAAGGGAGCCCTCCTCCGATGCAGAAGTGGGAATACGCCACGGTGCCGCTGCTGGTCCACGCGACCAAGCAGATCCTCGACAACTGGGGCGAGGACGGCTGGGAACTGGTCTCGGTGGTGCCCGTCTCAAAAAAGGAGCAGGTCGTCGCGT
>NZ_JAGPXV010000990.1:0-1316 GCF_018070405.1 Micromonospora sp. D75 | reverse complement strand
ACCAGGTTGGCCTCGGCCAGGCCGGTGACCGCGTCCGCCGCGCCCGCCTCGTCGTCGAGCAGGACGGCGGGCAGCCACGGCGGCGCCCGGTCGAGGTCCAGCACCGCGAACCGGCGCAGCAGCCGGCGGACCGGCTCGTCCAGCGCCACGTACGCCGAGTGGAACGCCGCCCGTACGCTGCGGTCGGCGCGGGCGAGATGGTCCAGCCGGTGCGAGAGTTCGGCGAGCTGCGCCGCCGCCTGCCGCAGCGACAGCACGCCGGGTATCGCCAGCCGGGCGCCCGCGATCCGCACCGCCAGCGGCAGCAGCCCGCAGTGGTGGACGACGTCCGACGCGGAGCCGGGCTCGGCGGCGACGCGGTCCGGGCCGATGATGCCGGCCAGCAGCCGCAGCGCGTCCGCCTCGGGCAGCGGCTCCAGCCGCAGCTGGTGGGCGCCGTCGACGTCGACGAGCGCGCGCCGGCTCGTGACCAGCACGACGGTGTCCGTACCGGGCAGCAGGGGGCGCACCTGCGCCGCGTCGGCCGCGTTGTCCAGCAGCACCACTCCGGGCCGCTCGGCCATCGCGCCCCGGAACAGCGCGGCGCGTTCCTCCAGGTCCGCGGGGATCTGGGCGCCGGGCACGCCGAGCGCCCGCAGGAACCGCCCGAGCACCTCGACCGGGGGCGCCGGATGGTCGTGCCCGTTCAGGTCGACGTAGAGGTGCGGACCGGGGTACGCCGGGCCGAGCTGGTGGGCGATCCGGACCGCGAGGGTGGTCTTGCCGACGCCGGGCAGGCCGCTGATCGCCGTCACGGCGACCGCCGGCCGCTCCGGAAGCCACTCCAGGACCGCCGCGATCTGTTCCTCCCGGCCGACGAAGTCGGTTAGGCCGGCCGGAAGCATCCGGACCGGCGGGCGCGCGGCCCCGTCCGGCCCGGCGGCACCGTGTTGTGCGGCGGCACCGTGTTGTGCGGCGATTCCGTGTTGTGCGCCGGCGGCCGGGCGCGGTCCGGCGGCGGGCGGGTGGTCCGGCGGCGCGACGGCCGGCCCCGCGTCGGGCGACGACCGGAGGCTGGGGTCGTTGCGCAGGATCAGGTCGCGCAGCCGGATCAGCTGGGCCGTGGGGTCGATGCCGAGCTCCTCGGCCAGGCGGCGGCGCAACTGGTCGAACCGGTCCAGCGCCTCGCCCTGCCGGTCCGCCAGGTAGAGGGCCCGCATGAGTTGACCCACGAGCGACTCCCGCCACGGGTACGCCTCGACCAGCTCGGTGAGCCGGCCGATCACGCTGTCGTACCGGCCGAGGACCAGCTCCAGGCCGAGGCAGCGCTCGACCAC
>NZ_JAGPXV010000099.1:0-12817 GCF_018070405.1 Micromonospora sp. D75 | reverse complement strand
GCGTACCGGCCCGGCCAGGTCGGCGACGAGCTTGCGGGCCTGCCGGCGCAGCCCGTCGAGCACCTGCTCGGACTCCACGTCGGCCATCACGCCACCTCCGGCCGCTCGGCGGCGCGCGCCGTCGCGGCGGGACCGGCGGTGGCCGAGCGGGCCGCCCCGAAGCGGCGGAACCGCTGACGCCGTCGGCGGACCAGCGTGGCGGGAGGCACGGTGAGCAACGGGGCGAGGTTCGCCGCGACCGCCCGGCGCAGCAGCTCGGCCGCGCCGGCCGGGTCGGCGTGCGCGGCCGGCCGCGGCTCCGGCACCAGCTCGTCGACCACGCCGAGGCGGCACAGGTCGGCGCCGGTGAGCCGTAACGCGCGGGCCGCCTGCGGCGCCGCCGAGCTGTCCGGCCAGAGGATCGCGGCGCAGCCCTCGGGGCTGATCACCGAGTAGACCGCGTGTTCCAGCATGAGCACCCGGTCGGCGACCGCGAGCGCGAGCGCGCCGCCGCTGCCGCCCTCGCCGGTGACCACCGCCACCACCGGCGTGGGCAGCACGGTGAGCGCGAGGATGTTCTCCGCGATCGCCGCCGCCTGGCCCTGCTGCTCGGCGGTCACCCCCGGGTCCGCGCCGGGCGTGTCCACGAGCGTCACCACCGGCAGCCGCAGCCGCGCCGCGAGACGCATCAACCGCAGCGCCTTGCGGTGCCCGGCCGGGCTGGCCATGCCGAAGTTGCGGGTGACCAGCTCGGCGGTGGTGTGTCCCTTCTGGTGGCCGATCACCATCACCGGCCGGCCGTCGAGACGGGCGATGCCGCCGACGACGGCCGGGCAGTCCGCGCCGAGCCGGTCCCCGTGCAGCTCCACGAACCCGTCGAACGCGGTCTCCAGATAGTCCAGCGTGGTCGGGCGGCCCGGGTGCCGTGCCGTGCGTACCGTCTCCCACGGGTCGCGGTCCGGCGCGGCGGCCACGGTGCTCACGGCCGGCGCCGGGCGCGGCGCGGGCGCACCTGCCGGCGCGCGGCGGCCGGAGTGGGCGGCGGCGAGCAGCGCGGCGAGCCGGCCGCGCAGCGCGTGCCGGGGCACCACCATGTCCACCTGGCCGTGGCGCAGCAGGTACTCGGCGGTCTGGAAGCCCTCCGGCAGCGTGGCGCCGGTGACCTGGCGGATCACCCGGGGGCCGGCGAAGCCCAGCCGGGCGCCGCTCTCGGCGAGCACCAGGTCGGTGTTTGTGGCGAAGGAGGCGGCCACCCCGCCGTACGTGGGATCGGTGACCACGCTGACCGTCAGCAGACCCGCCTCGCGCATCCCCGCGAGGGCCTGGCTGACAGTGGCCATCTGCATCAGCGACAGCGCGCCCTCCTGCATCCGCGCGCCGCCGGACGCGGTCACCAGCACCAGCGGGACGTCGTCGGCCAGGGCCCGCTCGGCGGTCCGGGTGATCAGCTCACCGACCGCGCAGCCGAGGCTGCCGCCGAGGAAGCGGAAGTCCATCACCGCCAGCGCCACCGGGTGCCCGCCCACCCGGGCGGTGCCGCAGAGCACCGCCTCGTCCAGGCCGGTCGCCGCGCGGGCCGCGCCGAGCCGGTGCGGGTACGGCAGCGCGTCGACGAACTCGATCGGGTCGACGCGTACCGCCCGGTCCGGCAGCGGCGTGAACGAGTCCGGGTCGGCGAGCTGCGCCACCCGGTCCGGCGCGTCGAGCCGGGCGTGCGAGCCGCACTCCGGGCACACGTCCAGGTTGCGGCGCAGCCGCTTGCGGTAGAGCAGCGACGCGCAGCCGTCGCACCGGGACCACAGCTGCTCGTCGCGCGGCGCGGTGGTGGTCACTGAGGCCGCCCGGCGGCGTCGTGCAGGTGGGCCGGGGCGTCGTACCGGTAGAAGCAGTGCGCCATCGCGTCGCGGGGCGAGCGCCAGGTCGGCAGGTACGGCGAGATGTACGGCCGCAGCCGCTCGCTGATCCGGATGAACTCCGGGTGCCCGCGGTTGTCCTCCACCGCGCCCTGCGCCGGCGTCTCCGTCTCCAGCAGATGGACGTAGAGATCGTGCAGCCGGTACAGCGAGCGGTGCCGGACACCGACCAGGCCGGGCAGCTCGGTCGCGTCGGACTCGGCGAAGATCTCGGCCACCCGGTCCTCGGCCGTGGGCACCACCTTGGCGACGATGAGCGAACGGTCCATTCGCGGCCTCCCTGCGTACGTCCCGGTGCGCGGCGAACCGGTCGCGCCGCACGGATTGCCACACGGTGCCGCCAGGGCCGTCTACCGGGCGTCAACCGCACCCCATCGCGCCACAAACATGGTGACGCTGCGTTGACGGGAGCTGTGCGTGAGCTATGGGAAGATCACCTTCCGGATTCCGGGCGGCGACACTTTTTCGCAGATCACAGGCGTGTTACGGGTCCGCGCCGGACGGTCAGGTGGCCGACCGACCGTTGACTGAGAGTAACAGGCATTGATATTCTCCGTCTCGGTCAGCCCGGCCACGGTGGAGGTTCCGGACCGTGGTGGAGGCGTTCCGACACCGGCGTCGCGGGCGACGGGCCGGGAGACGACGGTCGGGACGAGGGTTCCGGTGCTGGGGGGTGCGCCGTGTCGGGTGGATCGAGGATGCCGACGGCGGGCGAACCCGCCCCACGGGTGGCACTGCACCTGCTCGGCGGTTTCCAGTTGCTGCACGACGACACTCCGGTGGTCGTACCCCGGGGGCTGCAGCGCGTCATCGCCCTGATCGGCCTGCGCCCGGCTGCCACCCGCAGCCACCTCGCCGGTCTGCTCTGGCCCGAGACCCCCGAGGAGCGAGCGCTGTCGTCGCTGCGGACCGCGCTGTGGCGGCTGCGGCAGGACCCGTGCTGCCCGCTGCGCACCGACGGCGACACCGTCCGCCTCGGACCGACCGTACGCCTCGACGTGGACGACCTGGTGGAGACGGCCACCCGGGTACGCGAAGGCGCAGTCCCCCGCGGCGCGGCCGGCGCCGGACGCCACGACCTGCTCCCCGGCTGGTACGACGACTGGGTGCTGCTGGAACGCGAACGGCTGCGCCAGCTGCGCCTGCACATGCTGGAGGAACTCGCCGGCAACCACCTCACCGCCGGCCGGCACGGCGAGGCGCTCGAGGCCGCGCTGGAGGCGATGGCCGCCGAACCACTGCGGGAGACCCCGCACCGCCTGGTGGTCCGCATCCACCTGGCCGAGGGCAACGCGTTCGAGGCGGTCCACTCCTTCTACGTCTACCGTGACCTGCTCCTGCGCGAACTGCGCCTGGAACCGTCCCCGGCCATGACCGCGCTGCTGGACGACACGCTCGCGCCGATCCGGCGGGCCAGCCGCCCGGAACCGCCGCCGCCGCGCCGCACGGACCGGGCCGCCAAGGCGGCACCGCCATCAATCCCCCGGGGTACGCGGTGACGGCGAGGTGACAGCGCGACCGGCACGGTGAGCCCAGCACCGCGCGGCAGAGGGGGTCACACGATGAGTCGACTGTTGGTGGTCAGCCGGATCGTGCCGGGCGCACAGGGACGGGTGGCGCAGATCTTCGCCGAGTCCGACGCGACGGAACTGCCCCACCTCAGCGGCGTGCGGCACCGGTCCCTGTACTACCTGCACGACCTGTGCGTCCATCTGATGGAGACCGTCGACGTGGCGCCCGACCTGACCGCGGAACTACGCGACCACCCGCTCTACGAGCAGGTGAACAAGCGGCTGTCCGCGCACACCTCGCCGTACCTGCCGACCTGGGACTCGCCCCGGGACGCGGTGGCCGGCTGCTTCTACAGCTGGACCGCCGCCGGCACCCCTGCGCCCGACCGGATCCGCTGACCGGACACGGGCGACGGACGGGGCGCTCCGGAACCACGCACGGCACCCAGGTTCCGGGGCGCCTCCCGGCCGTGCACCATTCGATTCCCGACGCACGCTCGGTCACTCGCCGGCCACCGGCGGACACCACCCGTCCCGCAGTCGCGGCCCGGCACCAGCCTGCCTGTCGTCGTCGGCGCGCGTGTGCGAAGCTGCCCCGAGTCTTTCGCCACCGTCGTGCACGTACATAGAAGGAGGTTGGCCATGCCGTCGAGCTTCGGGCAGTGGCTGTTCGTGATCCTGGCCCTGCTCATCGGACTGGTCGCCGGCTGGGTGCTCTTCGGCCGCCGGCCCGGCGCCCCGGCGACGCCCACGGTGGAGGGCGCCCCCGCGGTGACCGCCACCGTCGACGAGCCGCGTCCGGTCGCCGTGGTCGACGAGCCGCCGGCGACCGCCACCGTGACCGAGCCCGCCCCCACCGAGTCCGCGACCGCCGAGCCGGCCGTAGCCACCGCCGCCCGCACCGCCGACGAGCCGGCCGAGTCCTCCCCCGCCGCCTCCGACCCGGTCGTGTCTGAGCCAGCCACCGCCGAGCCCGTTACCTCCGAGCCGGTCGGGTCTGAGCCGGCCACCGCCGAGCCCGTCGTGTCTGAGCCGGTCACTGCCGAGCCCGTCGCCGCCGAGCCCATTGTGTCCGAGCCCGCTGCCTCCGAGCCGGTCGGGTCCGAACCGGTCAGCGCCGAGCCCGTCGTTTCCGAGCCCGTCGTTTCCGCGCCCGTTGCCTCCGAGCGGGTCGAGTCCGAGCCCGGCGGTGCCGAGCCGGTGTCGCCCTCGGCCGACGCCGGGCCGGTTGCCGCGCCCGTGGCCGACGCCGGGCCGGCTCCGGCCACCGTTGACTCCGACTCGGTGACGGTTCCGGCCACCGTTGACGCCGAGCCGGTGGCGGCTTCGGCAACCCTCGCCGAGGACGAGCCCGCCACGGAGAAGCAGCCCGTCGTCGGCACGGCCGTCGACGCGCCGGCCACCGAGGCCGCGCCGGTCGAGGCCATCGAGCCGGTCGCCGTGCCCGCGCCGCGTACTTCGGTCGAGAATGTCCCGGCCGCGGCGGACACCGACGCGTCGGACGACTTCCGGCGAATCCAGGGCATCGGGCCGAAGCTGGCCGCCGCCCTGCAGGACGCCGGGATCCGCACCTACCGGCAGCTCGCCGAGCTGGACGAGGCTGCACTGCGGCAGACGGTGAAGGCCGCCGGCCTGCGCTCCGCGCCGGGTCTGGCCACCTGGCCGCAGCAGGCGAAGGTGCTGGCGGGTGCCGGCGCTGAGGCCGATCGGGTGCTCCCGGCCGGTGCCGAGTAGACGCGCCTCCGTGTTCCGGGCCGGTGGTGACGATCGTCGCCCCCGGCCCGGCGCGTTTCCCGCCCCACCAGAACCCCGAAGTGGTGACATCACCGCGCGACCATCAGCCACCACCCGGACCGGTATGTCGGAAAACTGACCGCTTGCGGACAGGCATCGCTACGGTCGGTGAGGGGCCCTCACGGCCCGCCGCACGAACCGCCACCCGCAGGAGCATGTCGTGCCCACCGCAGCGCCGGAGCCCGGCCGGCGACCGCCGGTCCGCGATCCGGAGGCGCCGCGCCGGGTGACGCTGCTCGAACTCTTCTTCGACCTGGTCTACGTGGCCGCGCTCGCGTTGATCTCACGGCACCTGGTCGGGTCGGTGACCTGGGAGCGGGCCGCCGAGTCCCTGGTCATGCTGATGGCGATCTGGTGGACCTGGGCGATCACCACGCTGGTCACCGACATCTACGATCCGCAGCGCACCGAGATCAAGCTGTTGATCGTGGCGGTGATGTTCGGCGCGCTGCTGATGACCACCGCCATCCCGGAGGCGTTCAGCTCCCGAGGGCTGGTGTTCGCCGGCACGTACGTGGCGATCCATCTCGGACGCGGCCTGTTCCTCATGCCCGCCGTACGGCGGCACCCGCAGAGCAACCAGCGGGCCCTGCGCATCTTCGTCTGGTTCGCCGTGTCGGCGGTGCCCTGGCTGGTCGGCGCGCTGGCCGCGCACGGCACCGCACGGCTCCTGCTCTGGTTCGGCGCCCTGGCCATCGACTACCTCGGATTCCGACTGGCGTACCCGGTGCCGGTCCTGGGCGCGGTGCCGGACTCCCAGCGCAACGTGACCGCCGAGCACCTGTCCGAGCGGTACCAGCAGTTCTTCATCATCGCGCTCGGCGACGCCGTGCTGGTCGCCGGCACCGTGTTCAGCCTGCACCACTCCGAGGTGGAGAACCTGGCCGCCTTCACCGTCGCGTTCGCCACCACGCTGCTGCTCTGGCGCATCTACGTGCACAAGTCCGGTGAACTGCTGCCGCACGCCATCGCCCGGGCCGCCCAGCCGAGCCGGTTCCTCAACACCGCGCCGTACACCCATCTGATGATGGTGGCGGGCGTGGTGACCACCGCGGCGGGCTTCGACCTGGTGCTGCTGGAGCCGACCGGGCACACGCCACCGGCCTGGCTGGCGGTGATCCTCGGCGGACCGGCGCTGTTCCTGACCGGGCGGGCCGCCTTCGAGTACGAGGTGTTCAGCCGGGTGTCGTCGTCCCGGCCGGGCGGGGTGCTGGCGCTGCTCACGATCGCGCCGGCCGGGTTGTTCCTCGCGCCGGTCTACGCCTCGGCCGGGGCGATGCTGGTGCTGGCCGGGGTGGCGTCCGCCGACTACCGCCGCAGCCGGGGCCGCCCGCCGGAGGAGCCGATGCCGCCGCACTGAGCGGGCGCCGCCGGTAATCGGAATCGGCCGCGCCGGGCACCAGCGCGCCGTTTGGCGGATCACCCGCCCGGGGTACATGGCCTCCACCTCGAATCCACCACAACCCCAGTGGAGGCAACTGATGCGCGGCACCTCGATATTCGGCGTCCTGGTCGTCATCTGGCTCATCATCGGTGCCATCGCCGCCGGTCAGCGCGGCTACTACGGCAACGACGAGACGAACTGCGCGGAAGCGGGCACGATCCTGGTCACCATCGTGGCCGGCCCGCTGAACTACATCGGCGCCAACCCGAAGGTGGACTGCAAGCTGCCCGAGCCCTCGAAGTAGATCACCTCCCGGCCCGCGCCCGCCCGGCGAGCGCGGGCCGTTCCGTGCCCGGGGCGCGGCACGCCACCACCCCTAAGGCGTCCTAGGAGGCTGGGTTTGGCCGGGGTTTGCCCGGCGGAGGGGCGGGAACGGCAGCGGTTCGCCGACGACGGAAACGGAGAACCGGGCATGCGGATCGGCTACAAGCTCGCCTCGGAGGCGTTCGAGCCCCGGGAACTCATCCGGCAGGCGATCCGGGCCGAGGAGGTCGGCTTCGACTTCGTCGAGATGAGCGACCACTACCACCCCTGGCTGGAGTCGCAGGGGCATTCCTGCTTCACGTGGAGCGCGCTCGGCGCGATCGCCGCCCGTACCAGCACGCTCGGCCTCGCCACCGGCGTCACCTGCCCCACCGTCCGCTACCACCCGGCGATCGTCGCGCAGGCCGCGGCGACCATGGCGCTGATCTCCGACGGGCGGTTCACGCTCGGCGTCGGCGCCGGCGAGCGGCTCAACGAGCACGTCGTCGGGCAGGGGTTCCCCAGCGTACGGGGGCGGCACGAGCGGCTGCGCGAGGCGCTGGAGATCATCCGGTTGCTCTGGCAGGGCGGCTACCGGTCCTACGAGGGCCGGCACCTGAAGCTGGAGGACGCGCGGGTCTGGGACCTGCCCGACGATCTACCGGTGATCGCCGTGGCGGCCAGCGGCCGGGAGTCCGCCGGCCTGGCCGCCGAGCTGGGCACCGGCCTGTTCGCCACCGAGCCGAAGGCGTCCATCGTCGACCAGTACCGCAACGCCGGCGGCCGGGGCCCCCGCTACGCCGAGGTGCCGATGGCCTGGGCCACCGACGAGGAGTCGGCGGTACGCGCGGCGAAGGAGACCAGCCGCTGGGCGGTCACCGGCTGGAAGGTGATGAGCGAGCTGCCGAACCCGGGAACCCCCCGTCCCGGCTACTGCAGGAACGCCCCGAGGGGCGACAGCAGCAGCCGGCCGAGCAGCGCGGCGTTGTCGTCCAGCCGCGTCCGCTCACACTCGCGGGCCTCCGGGTCGTGGCGGCAGCGCCAGATCTTCTGCGCGTTGCGCCAGGCCACGTTCCGGGTGTACTCCACCAGTTCGCCCTGGTACCAGTCGTCGATGTCACCGTTCACCATGTCGATCATGAGCTGCCAGTTGTCCAGGTAGCCCCGGCGCAGCTGCGGGATCCGCTCGGCGAAGATGTTGTTGATCTCCAGGTAGTCGCGGTGCTGGTCGCTGCCGTCGATCGGCTCGGAGTCCAGGCTGTCGAACGTCGTCACCAGGGCGAACGGCAGGTCGTAGTTGATGTGCGCGTTGACGCCCGCGGCGGCCGAGGGCAGCGGCCGGGCGTCCGGGCCGCGCATCCGCTTGAACAGGCACGCCCACGCCTTCGGCGTGCTCGGGCTGGAGTCGGTCCAGAACCGCAGCGCGTCGAAGTACCGGGCCGCGAACTCCACGTCCAGGCGGGCCAGGAACGCCGGGTCACGGAACCGGTCGTCGTACAGGCCGTCGAGCACGGTGCTGGTGATGACCAGGTAGAGCTTGTTGAAGTCGGCGAGCGGGCAGCTCTCCTCCAGCGGGGGGAGCCGGACCAGCAGATCCTGCAGCTTGGTGAGATGGTCCACGACCGCCGGCACGTCGGCCGGGTGATCGGCGAGCAACCCGACGATGTCCTGGTGCACAGGACCCCAGACCGGTTCGGTCATTTCTCCTCCACGATGGTCGGCGCCCCCACGACGCCACCGGCGCTCCGGCGCACAGCGTGCCAGCCGGCGCCCGCGCACCGGATCGGTAGAACGACGTATTGCCGACGTACGTCTATCCCGGACGGCTGCGCAGGAAGATCGCGCTGGCCTGCACCCGCGTGCGGACCTGCAGCTTGTCGAAGATGTGCGAGACGTGGACGCCGATGGTCCGCTCACTGATGAACAGCCGCTGGCCGATCTCCCGGTTGGTCAGCCCCTCGGCGACCGCCGCGAGCACCTCCCGCTCCCGCGCGGTGAGCGTGGCCAGCTCGTCCACCGCGGGCCCGGCCGGCGCCGCCCGTGGCCGGGGCACCGGCGCGGGGCCGGGCGCGGCGTCCACGGTCACCCGGGCCCGCGAGGCGATGGTACGGATCTCCGCGGTCAGCGGCACCGCGCCGAGCGACTGGGCCATCTCGTACGCCTGGCGCAGCAGCTTGCCCGCGGTGGCCACCCGGCTGCGCCGTCCCAGCAGCGCCTCGGCCTGCCGCAACCGGGAGTACGCCGCCGGATAGGGGTGGTTGCGCCGGTCCCACTCGAGCGCCGAACGCTCCCACAGCGCGGGGTCGCCACGGCCGTCGTCGAGCCGGCTCAGCTCGGCGTCGCAGAGCGCCAGGAACCCGTCGGCGACGTACCGCACCGGCGCGCCCGCCCGGGCGCTCTTGCGGGTCACCCGGTCGACCGCCTCGCGCAGCCGGCGTACCGCTTTCGGATCCGGCTCGATGGTGCGGCCGGCCGCGGCCTCCGCCTCCGCGCGCAGCCCGTGCCAGGCCAGCGTGGCCAGCACGATCACGTCGTCGGACCGGCTCTCGGTCAGGCCCCGCTGCACCGCCTGCCGGGCCAGGTCGTGCCGGCCCTGCCACATGGACCGGCCGGCGCGCAGGATGAGCATCGGCAGCACGTGCCGGGCGCCGCCGCCGGCCAGCATGGTGGCGACCGCCTCCAGGTCACGGTCGGACGCCTCGACGTCGCCGTACCCGACGGAGAGCCGGCACCGGGCCAGCAGCAGCTCGACCGCGTCGGCGCCGGAGGGGCGGTGCCGCAGCGCGGCGGCGACGACCTTCTCCGCCTCGGCCCACTGCCCCACCCGGAACAGCCCGTTCGTCGCCACCGCCAGCAGCCGGGTCTCCCAGGTGCGGCCCAGCCCCAGCTCGGCGACCCGCTCGGCGCCACGGCGGGCCACCACCACACCCTCCTCGAGGATGTTCAGCGGCCCGGTCATCAGGTCGGCCAGGTGCAGGTACGCGCACGCCACGTCCTCCGGGCCGCCGGAGCGCTCGGCGGTGTCCAGAGCGCGGCGCATGACCGCCAGCCCGGCGGCCGGATCCTCCAGGAACGCCTCGCTGAACCCGAGCGCGGCGCTGGCCATCACCACCTCGGAGGTGGAGCCCGGCACGTCGGCGGCGAGCGCGAGCGCCTCCCGGGCCTGCTCACCGGCCTCGGCGTAGCGGCCCAGGTGCAGCAGCAGCTCGGCCAGCCGGGCCGCGGCCGTGCAGCGCTCGTGCGGCGTGCAGTCGGGCGAGGCCAGCACCCGCCGGTACTCCTCCTCGGCCGGCGCGGACCGGCCCGCCGCGGCCAGGTAGCGGGCGCGGCGGATGTGCAGCGCGCAGACCGGCGGCCCGGACTCCTCGGCGGCCAGCTCCTCCAGCAGGGTCAGGGCGCGGGCGTGTTCCCCGCTGTGGTGCGCGGCCTCGGCGGCGTGGCTGAGCAGCTCGGCCCGGTCCACCTCGACCGGCTCGGGCCGGCCGCCGTCGGGCAGCACCGCAGGCGGCTCGGTGGCGAGCGTCAGCGCGGCCGACCAGTGGCGGTGCGCCTCGGCGTACCCGTGCAGCCGCTCCGCCTCGCGGGCGGCGGCCATCGCGGCGGGCAGCGCCCGGGCCGGCTCACCGGCGTGCCGCCAGTGGTGGGCCAGCCGCGCCTGGTGCAGCTCGCCCGGGGCGGCGGTGAGCGCCTCGGCGAAGCGGCGGTGCAGCGCGGCCCGCTCGGCCGGCAGCAGCTCGCTCGCCAGCACCTCGGCGACCAGCCGATGGCGCAGCCGGTAGCCGTCGTCGGCGCCGACCAGCAGGCGGTGCGCCACCGCCTCGCGGACCGCGTCGAGCAGCTCCTCCTCGGGCAGCCGGACCACCTGGGCCAGCAGCCAGTGCTCGACCGGTTCGACGCCCACTGCCACCGCGTGCACCACGGCGTGCGCGGGCTGCGGCAGCGCGTCGACCCGGTCCAGGAACACCTCGCGCACGGTGTCGGAGATGCCGTCGCGGCCGTCGCGCCGGTCGCGGGCCAGTTCCTCGGCCACGAACGGGTTGCCGCCGCTGCGCCGCCAGAGCTGGTCGGCGGCCTCCGGCGGCAGCGGCGCCCCGACCACGGCGGCGGCCAGCTCGTCGGTGGCGGCCCGGTCCAGCGGCAGCAGATCGACCACCTGCACCGAGCGCAGCCGGCGCAGTTCGGTGAGGACCCGGCGCAGCGGGTGCGCGCCGCGCAGCGACTCGGCCCGGATCGCGGCCAGCACGGAGAGCTGCAGGTCGCCCAGACCGGCGAGCAGGTAGAGCAGGAGCTGCCGGGTGCTGCGGTCGACCCACTGCAGATCGTCGAGGACGAGCACCAGCGGCCGCCCGCCGGCCACCAGGTGCAGGCCCTGGGCGACGCGCTCCAGCAGCGCCCCGGCGCCGTCCGGGCCGGGCGTCTCCTCGTCGAAGACCTGCAACAGCCCGCGGATCGCCGACGCGGTACGCGCCTCGCCCTGCTCGGCGTCGAGCCGGCGCAACGCCTGGCGTACCGGGTGCAGCGGCGAGGCGTCGCCGATGTCCAGGCAGGCGCCGGTCAGCACCAGGGCCCCGGCCTGCCGCAGCTGGTCACCGACCTCGCTCAGCAGGCGGGTCTTGCCCACTCCGCTCTCACCGGTGAGGAACACCGCCCCGGTCTGCCCGGGCCGCAGGTCGTCGTAGAGCGCCGACCGCAGCGTCGCCATGGTGCCGGTGCGGCCGACGAGCGGTGCGGTGTCCACTTCGCTGGCCATGGGACGCAGCCTAGTCACAGGGCCCCGCACCGTTCTACGGCCTCGGGGTCGGACTCGTACTCCTCGCGTCGACTACACGACTAATGGTTGCGGGTGGCCGACATACGTCGTCCTACCGATCCCCCGAGAACCCGGTGGTGAAAGTCTTCGGAGGTCGTCAGGCACCGGACCAGGGAAAGGGTGGGTGCGATGTTGATCACCACGCCCGTGGTAAGTCGGGAAGCCGTCGTCGCGGCCTGCGCGCCGGTGCCGGAGGAACGCCGCACGGTGACCGTCCTCTTCGTCGACATCGTCGGCTCGACCCGCCTGGTCGAGCGGCTCGACCCGGAGGACCTGCGGGCCTTGCAACGCGCCTACTTCGGCACCGTCGCGTCGGTGCTGCGCCGCTGGCGGGGCGTGGTGGAGAAGTACGTCGGCGACGCGGTGATGGCGCTGTTCGGCGCGTCCGCTTCGGACGGCTTCGACGCGTACCGGGCGGTGCGGGCCGGGCTGGACATCCAGGCCGCGCTGGACCGGCGGCGGCCGGGCGGCGTCCGGCTGCGCGTGCGGGTCGGCGTGGCGACCGGCGAGGTGCTGCTCGACCTGGCCGGCGCCCGCGACGGCGGCCACGGCGCGGCGAGCGGCGCGGTCATCACCACCGCGGCCCGGCTCCAGGAGCACGCGCCGCCCGGTGGCGTGGTGGTCTGCCCGGTCACCCGCGACGCGGTGGCCGGCCTGGTCGAGCAGCGTCCACTGGCCACCATGACGCTCGCCGGCAAGTCGCTGCCGCTGGACGTGTGGCGGGTGACCGGGACCGTCGGGCGCCGGCCGGCGCGGCATCGCGCCCCGCTGGTCGGGCGACGGCGTGAGCTGGCCACCGCGGCCGAGGAGGTGACCGCCGCGCTCCGGCAGCGGCGTCCCCGGTGGATCTCGCTGGTCGGGCCGCCCGGCAGCGGCCGCAGCCGGCTGCTGCACGAGGTGATCCGCGCGGTGTCCCAGGTGGACGGTGTCCCGGTACTCCGGCGGGTGGCGTACTGCCCGCCGTACCCGGCCGGCGAGCTGGCGCCCCTGGCCGACCTGCTCCGCACCCGGGCCGAGGCGCCGCGCCCACTGCCGGGCGTGGCCGTCGACGGTCCGGGCGGCGGGGCGCTGGCCGCGTTCCTGGCCGCGCCGCACGACGACACCGCGGCGGCGCGGGCCGTGG
>NZ_JAGPXV010000989.1:0-1317 GCF_018070405.1 Micromonospora sp. D75 | reverse complement strand
CGCTGGACGAGGCGGAGACCGCGCTGGCCCAGGAGCTGGGCGGGCGGCCCCGGTTCGCGCCGGAGGCGAAGCCGCTGACCACCGCGCCGCACGTGGTGGTGGTGCTGGACGGCGGCGAGGTCTCGGCGACCTGCGCGCTGACCGGGCCGGGCCTGCTCGGCACCACTGTGGTCGACCTGTCCGGCACGGTGCCCCGCGACGCCGGGCGCTGGCTGCTCTGCCTGGACGCCGGCGACGGCACCGGCCTGGACCTGGTCCGCGGCACCGCCACGTCCCGGCTCGGCAGCCCGGACCGGCTGTCCCTGTCCGCCGCCGAGGGGCTGGCCCGGCAGATCGCCCCGTTCCGGCTCTCCCAGCAGCAGGGCGCGAGCACCGAGGAGCCGCTGGCCCGCAGCATGGAGCTGCCTGACCTGCTCGGTGTCGGCGACGCGGCCACCGTGGACGTCCGGCAGACCTGGCGGCCGCGCAGCCACCGCGACCGGCTGCGCATCCCGCTCGGTCTGGGCCCGGACGGCAACGTGGTCGAGCTGGACTTCAAGGAGTCCGCGCACGAGGGCATGGGCCCGCACGGCCTGGTGATCGGCGCGACCGGCTCCGGCAAGAGCGAACTGCTGCGTACGGTGGTCGCCGCGCTGGCCGTGACGCACTCCTCGGAGGAGCTGAACTTCGTCCTGGTCGACTTCAAGGGCGGTGCGACGTTCGCCTCCCTGGACGCGCTGCCGCACACCAGCGCGGTGATCACCAACCTCTCGGACGAGCTGCCGCTGGTGGACCGCATGCGGGACGCGCTCGCCGGTGAGATGAACCGCCGGCAGGAGGTGCTGCGGGCGGCCGGCAACTACGTCTCCCGCTACGACTACGAGAAGGCGCGGGCGGCCGGTGAGCCGCTGGAGCCGATGCCGAGCCTGCTGATCATCTGTGACGAGTTCTCCGAGCTGCTGGCCGCCAAGCCGGACTTCATCGACCTGTTCGTGATGATCGGCCGCCTCGGCCGGTCGCTCGGCGTGCACCTGCTGCTCGCCTCGCAGCGGCTGGAGGAGGGCAAGCTGCGCGGCCTGGACACGCACCTGTCGTACCGGATCGGTCTGCGCACGTTCTCGGCGGTGGAGAGCCGGATCGTGCTCGGCGTGCCGGACGCGTACGAGCTGCCCAGCGCGCCGGGTCACGGTTACCTGAAGACCGACACCGCCACGATGCTGCGGTTCCGTGCGGCGTACGTGTCCGGCCCGTACCAGGCGCCGGGGCAGGCGCAGCGCTCCACCCGGGCCCAGGTGCAGCGGCGGATCGTCCCGTACGGCATCGACTACGTGCCGGCGC
>NZ_JAGPXV010000988.1:0-1326 GCF_018070405.1 Micromonospora sp. D75 | reverse complement strand
GTCCCCCGGGGGGTGTGTCGACCCCCGAATGGAGCCCTCATCATGAACACGATTCTGCGTAAGAGCGTTCTGGGTATTGCTGGTCTGGCTTTCACCGGTGGCGTGTTCGCCGGCCCGGTCGCCGCTCACGCGGCCGACACCGCCCACGCGGTCAAGCCGGTCACGGCCACGGTGCAGTCCGACAAGCTGATCCCGCACGGCGTGCAGGGCGACCAGTCCCGCATCGACCTCAACGACGAGCAGACCAAGAATGTGAAGGCCATCATCGCGGCGACGAAGAAGGCCGGCATGGACGAGCGTGCCGCGGTCGTGTCGATCGCGACCGCGTTGCAGGAGTCGAAGCTGGAGAACCTCGGCCACCTCGGTGACCGCAACGACCTCGCAGGGCCTGTTCCAGCAGCGCCCCTCCAGCGGTTGGGGCACGGTCGAGCAGATCACCGACCCCGAATACTCCACCACCGCGTTCCTGAAGGGTCTGAAGCAGGTCGACGGCTGGAAGGACATGCCGCTGACCAAGGCCGCCCAGACCGTCCAGGTGAGCGCGTACCCCGACCACTACGCCCAGTGGGAACAGCAGGCCGCCGACCTCGTCGCCCAGCACTGGAACAGCTAAGACGAACACGTAAGACACAGCGAAAGGCCGGCACCCCGAACCAACGGGGTGCCGGCCTTTTCACGTCTGCGCGACCAGCTCGACCTCGTACCCCTGCCCGTCGGTGAGGTAGGCGGCGTAGCTGTCCGGGCCGCCCGCGTGCGGGTGACGGTCCGGGAACAGCAGCGTCCAGCCGTACTCTCCGGCGGCAGTGACCAGGCGTTCGACGGCGGCCGGCGGGCCGGCGTGGAAGGCCAGGTGGTTCAGGCCGGGCGCGCGCCTGTCGTGGGTGCGGCCGGTGAGCGCGGGTGACTCCTCCAGCACGATGTAGGTCGCGCCGAGCCGCCAGGAGCGGCCGGCGGGCCAGTCCTGGTAGAGCGTCCAGCCCAGCTCGCCGAGAAGCCAGCCCCACGAACGACTGGCCGCCGCCAGGTCGGGTACCCACACCTCCACGTGATGGAGGCCGCCGATGGTCAGCGTTTCCCGCCCGGAACCCATAGCACGTCGCCGTTCGGATTTGCCGTTCTTGACAGGATAAAGAGCAAATCGGAGAGCCGGTTGAGATACTTTGCCGGGAGGGGACTGGTCCGATCGGGGTCGTGTGCGACCAGCGCCCATGCCGCACGCTCGGCGCGCCGGGCGGTCGTCCGTGCCACGTGCAGCAGTGCCGCACCAGCGGTGCCGCCGGGGAGGATGAAGGAGTCGAGCTTGCTCAGGCGCGCGTTGTACTCGTC
>NZ_JAGPXV010000987.1:0-1330 GCF_018070405.1 Micromonospora sp. D75 | reverse complement strand
TCTCATCTCATCCTCCGCGCCGAAATGGGAACGCTCCCGAATATCGAGAGACGTTGACTGAACCGGATAAGTGACGCCACCGTACGGTTCCCATTCACGACTGTCAACGGCCGGTTACCGATGTGCCGATCCGGTAACCTCGCCGCCGCTCACGACCACGCTGCGGGCGGTCTCGTCGGGTCCGCGCTCTAAGCTGAACCGCACAAGCGACTGCCGCCGGAAGCGGTCCACCGATGCCGCCCGCGGCACCCGGACCCGGCACCGCGTGCAGTAGCGTCACCAGACGCCGGTGATCCGGCGACCGGAAGCGCCCGCGAGGGCCGGACACAGTGGAGGAACGCTCCGGTGAAGCGGCCGACCATCGCCGACGTCGCCCGGCGCGCCGGGGTCTCCAAGGGCGCGGTGTCGTACGCGCTCAACGGCCAGCCCGGCGTCTCCGAGGCGACCCGCCAGCGCATCCTCGCGATCGCCGCCGAGATCGGGTTCCGGCCCAGCAGCGCCGCCCGCGCGTTGTCCGGGGCGACCGCCAAGGCGGTCGGGCTGGCGCTGTGCCGCCCCGCCCGGATACTCGGCATCGAGCCGTTCTTCATGGAGCTGATCAGCGGCGTCGAGGCCGAGCTGTCGGCCCGCTCGTACGCGCTCACACTCCAGGTGGTCAGCGACCAGGACGCCGAGATCGCGGTCTACCGGCGGTGGTGGGCCGAGCGCCGGGTCGACGGCGTGCTCGTCTGCGACCTGCGCACCGACGACCGGCGGGTGCCGGCGCTGGAGGAGCTGCAACTGCCGGCGGTGGTGATCGGCGGCCCCGGCCACACCGGCGGCCTCGCGAGCGTCTGGGCCGACGACGCGGCGGCGCTGGTCGAGACGGTGGAGTACCTGGTCGCGCTCGGCCACCGGCGCATCGCCCGGGTCGGCGGGCTGCCCTCGCTGCTGCACACCGAGATCCGCACCGAGGCGTTCACCGGCGTGTGCCGGCGGCTCGGGCTGGAGGAGGCGCAGACGGTCTGGTCCGACTACACCGGCGAGGAGGGCGCGCGGGCGACCCGCCGGCTGCTCAGCTCCGCCGCACGCCCCACCGCGGTGATCTACGACAACGACGTGATGGCGATCGCCGGGCTCTCGGTGGCCCAGGAGATGGGCCTGGCCGTCCCCGGCGACCTGTCCATCGTGGCCTGGGACGACTCGCCGCTCTGCCGGCTGGTGCACCCGCCGCTGACCGCGCTGGGCCGGGACATCCCGGCGTACGGCGCGCACGCCGCCCGGCAGCTCCTCGCCGTGATCGCGGGTGAGCCGGCCGCCGTGGTCCAGGACGAGACCGCGCACCTCACGC
>NZ_JAGPXV010000986.1:0-1331 GCF_018070405.1 Micromonospora sp. D75 | reverse complement strand
CCGGCGTGAACGGCCTGCTGGTGTTCGGTTTCGCGCTCGGTGCCGGGGGCGGCGCCGTGCTGGGGCTGCTCGGGCTCGCGCTCGCGGTGCTCGCCGGGGCCCGCTCGCGCGGGCAGGTGCTGTCCCGGCTGCGCACCATGGGCCTGTCCCGCCGGCAGTGGCGCGGCATGCTGATGGTCGAGCTGACCCCGCTGGTGCTGGTGTCGGTGCTCACCGGGGCGGTGGTCGGCGCGTTGCTGCCGCTGCTGCTCACGCCGGTGCTCGGGCTGCCCGCCTTCACCGGCGGCGTGGACGTACGCCCGCAGTTCGAACCCGGCCTGGTCGCCGGGGTGTCGGTCCTGGCCATGCTGGCCCTCGGCTTCGCGATCACCGTGGAGGCCGTGAACAACCGCCGGATGCGCCTCGGCGAGGTGCTGCGGCTCGGAGAGGAGAGCTGAGATGACCGCGACCGCCGAGACGTCCGTACCGGACCTGGCGTCCCTGCAGCAACGCGCGGCCGAACGGGCCGCGCAACGGGCCGGAGGGCGGGACCGGCTGCGCGGGCACATCGTCTGCGACGGCCTGGTACGCATCTTCAAGACCGAGGGCGTCGAGGTCGTCGCCCTGCAGGGCCTCGACCTGGTCATCGACCGGGGTGAGCTGGTCGCGATCGTCGGGGCCTCCGGCTCCGGCAAGTCGACCCTGCTGAACATCCTGTCCGGCCTGGACACCCCGACCGCCGGCATCGCCCGGGTCGCCGACTACGACCTGCTGTCGCTGTCGAACAAGCGGCGGCTGGCGTACCGGCGGGAGGTGGTCGGCTTCATCTGGCAGCAGACCGGCCGCAACCTGCTGCCGTACCTGACCGCGCTGGAGAACGTGGAGCTGCCGATGAAGCTGGCCGGGCGGGCCGGCGGGCGGCGCAAGCGGCGGGAACGGGCCCGCGAGCTGCTGGACATGGTCGGCGTCGGCTACTGCGCGGACCGCCGTCCGGGCCAGATGAGCGGCGGCGAGCAGCAGCGCTGCGCGGTCGCCGTGGCGGTCGCGAACGACCCGGAGATCCTCTTCGCCGACGAACCCACGGGTGAGCTGGACGAGGCCACCGGCGCGGAGGTGTTCGCCGCGCTGCGCACCATCAACGCCGAGCTGGGGGTCACCATCGTGGTGGTCACCCACGACCACGCCGTGGCCGGCCAGGTCCGCCGTACCGTCGCGATCCGCGACGGCCGGACCGCCTCCGAGGTACGCCGGACCGCGCGCGTCACCGCCGACGGCGGCACCGAGATGGTCAGCGAGGAGTACGCGGTGCTGGACCGCACCGGCCGGATGCAGCTGCCGGCGCAGTTCGTGGA
>NZ_JAGPXV010000985.1:0-1345 GCF_018070405.1 Micromonospora sp. D75 | reverse complement strand
CAGCACGTCGCCGGTCAGCGCCAGCCCGAGCACCCCGCTGCCGACCGAGATGCCCAGACCCGCGCCGAGCACGGTGCCGGCCCCGACCGGCGCCGCCTCGGCCAGCTCGTACCGGCCGCCGGCCAGATAGCGCAGGGCCAGCGCGAGGCCCGCCACCAGGCCGCCGGCGAAACCGCCACCGGGGGCGTTGTGCCCGGAGAAGAGCAGGAACAGCGAGAAGATCAGTACGGTGTGGAAGATCAGCCGGGTGACCACCTCGAACACGATCGAGCGCCGCCGCTCCGGCAGCGTCTGCCCGCCGCGCAGCCACACCGTGCGCCGGTCACCGGCGCGCATCGCGACCGGCCGCGGGCGGCGCGGACGCGGCCCGGTGCGGGAACGCTCGTAGATCAGGCTGGCCACACCGGTCGCGGTCACCACGAGCACCGAGATCTCCCCCATGGTGTCCCAGGCCCGGATGTCCACCAGGGTCACGTTCACGACGTTGCGGCCGTACCCCTCGACGAGGGCGAGCTGGGGGAAGTCGGCGGAGATCGACGGCGCCCGGCGCGCTCCGGCCGCGGTCAGCGCCAGGCCGGCCATCACCACGCCGGCGGCGATCCCGATGCCGCGCCGCACCCAGCGGCTGCGGCGCAGCGGACGGGCCGAGAAGCGTTCCGGCAGCCGGCGCAGCACCAGCACGAACACGGCGATCGTGGCGGTCTCCACCAGGAACTGGGTCAGCGCCACGTCCGGCGCGCCGTAGAGGACGAACATCATCGCGGTGCCGTAGCCGGTGACCCCGACCAGCAGCATCGCGGTGAGCCGGCGACGCGCGCCGACCGCGAGCAGCGCGGCCACCGCGATCACCACCGCGACCACGAGCTGGGCCGGGTTGTCCCACACCGCCAGCTCGACCCGCCACGGCGCGGTGGCGAGCATCGCCCCGCCGGGCACGAACACCAGCGCGAGCAGCACCGTACCGAGGTACTGCGGCAGCGAGCCGCGCTGGGTGGCGCCGGTGACCTCGATGGCGAGCCGGTCGAAGCCGTGCGTCACCCACTCGTACCCCTGGTTGCCGCTCACCGGCGAGCGCAGCCGCGCCAGCGCGGGCGCGAGCGGGCCGCGGACCAGGTGCAGCGCCGCGCCGCCGGCCAGCACGAGGGCGGAGAGGCCGAGCGCCGCGGTCGGCCCGTGCCAGAGCGCCAGATGCTCCTCGACCGGTCCGAACAACTCCGCGTACGGCTCGAACAGGCCGCTCAGCCACCCGGCGGCCGGACCGGCGGCGAGCCCGGCCACGGCGAGCAACGCCGGGGGTACGAGCATCGCGGCCGGTGGCCGGGCCACCTCCGTGTCCGCGACGCCG
>NZ_JAGPXV010000984.1:0-1349 GCF_018070405.1 Micromonospora sp. D75 | reverse complement strand
CCGGGCCGTCGGCCAGCTCACCGAGTTCCGCCGCGGGCTGGCCCGCCGTCCGCCCGGACCGGCGACCCGGGGGTACGCACGGCTGCTCGCGGCGACCCGTCCGTACCTGCCGTCACGGCACCCGTGGCGGCCGTCGCCGCCGGTGAGCTGCGAGGCACGCCGGGACGGCGGCACGACGGGAGCGGGCCCGAACCGCTAGCGTCGTGGCGTGACCCACGCTGCTCCCGTTTCCCCCGTCGACCGTGCCGGCCTGCGTCAGCGGATCGACAAGGCGCTCACCGAGTTCCTGGCCGGCCAGCGCGGCTGGCTGACCGCCGTCGACGACGGCCTGCTGCCCGTCGCCGAGGCGATCGAGGCGTTCGTGCTGGGCGGCGGCAAGCGGCTGCGCCCGGCGTTCGGCTACTGGGGCTACCGGGGCGCTGGCGGAGTCGACTCCGACCAGGTCGTCGCCGCCCTGGCCGCGTTGGAGTTCGTGCAGGCCAGCGCGCTGATTCACGACGACCTGATGGACCGGTCGGACACCCGGCGGGGCGAGCCGGCGGTGCACCGCAGGTTCGCCGCCCGGCACCGGGCGGCCGGCTGGGGCGGCGACGCGGACGCGTTCGGTGACTCGGCCGCGATCCTGCTGGGTGACCTGTGCCTGGTCTGGTCCGACGAGCTGCTGCACTCCTCCGGCCTGCCGCCGGCGACGGTTGCCCGGGCCCGGCCGGTCTTCGACGAGATGCGCACCGAGGTGACCGTCGGGCAGTACCTGGACGTGCTGACCCAGGCGACCGCTGACACCTCGCTCGACCGGGCGGCCAAGGTGGCCCGGTACAAGTCGGCGAAGTACACGGTCGAACGGCCGCTGCTGCTGGGCGCCGCGCTGGCCGGCGCCCCGGCCGAGGTGCACGCCGCCTACTCCGCGTACGGGCTGCCGCTGGGTGAGGCGTTCCAGCTCCGCGACGACGTGCTGGGCGTGTTCGGCGACCCGGAGCTGACCGGCAAGCCGGCCGGTGACGACCTGCGCGAGGGCAAGCGGACGTACCTGGTGGCGGCCGCCCTGGAGACGCTCGACGAGGCCGGCCGGGAGGCGCTGCTGGCCGGGCTGGGCGTACCGGACCTGGACGCGGCCGGGGTGGACCGGCTGCGCGAGCTGATCACCTCCAGCGGCGCGCTGGAGCGTGCCGAACGGCACATCACCGCGCTCACCGAGAGCGCGCTGGCCGCGCTCACCGCCGTCGACCTGGACACCGAGGCCCGCCAGGCGCTGGTGGACCTGGCCATAGCCGCCACCCGCCGCCCCGCCGGACAACCACTCCCCCGCGCTGTCCCCCGCCTCCGAAGCGGTCGATCCTGAAGGTGGCGGC
>NZ_JAGPXV010000983.1:0-1349 GCF_018070405.1 Micromonospora sp. D75 | reverse complement strand
AGAGACAGGTGCCGTCCTCGCCGTTGGGCTTCGTGGCGAACTCGACCCGCAGGTCGGGCAGCGACTCCACGTCCGGCAGCAGCCACGGCTCGGAGCCGTTGGCGACGTAGTTGTCCGACAGCAGGATCACCGGCGTGCGGTAGGTCAGCGCGATCCGGGCCGCCTCCAGCGCCGCGTGGAAGCAGTCCGACGGCGACTTCGGCGCGATCACCGCGACCGGCGCCTCGCCGTGCCGGCCGTACAGGGCCATGTTCAGGTCGGCCTGCTCGGTCTTGGTCGGCATGCCGGTGGACGGCCCGGCCCGCTGCACGTCGACGATGACCAGCGGCAGCTCCAGCGCCACCGCGAGGGAGATCGTCTCGCTCTTCAGCGCCACACCGGGACCGCTCGTCGTGGTGACGCCGAGCGAGCCGCCGTACGACGCGCCGAGCGCCGCACCGACCGCGGCGATCTCGTCCTCGGCCTGCATGGTGACCACGCCGAACTTCTTGTGCTTGCTCAGCTCGTGCAGGATGTCCGAGGCCGGCGTGATCGGGTACGCGCCGAGGAACACCGGCAGCCCGGAGCGCACCCCGGCGGCCACCAGGCCCAGCGACAGCGCCGCGTTGCCGGTGATGTTCCGGTAGGTGCCGGGCAGCATCTTGGCCGGCTTGACCTCGTACCGGACGGAGAAGTCCTCGGTGGTCTCGCCGAAGTTCCAGCCGGCCCGGAACGCGGCCACGTTCGCCGCCACCAGCTCGGGGCGGGCCGCGAACTTGCGCTCCAGGAAGCGCAGCGTGGACTCGTACGGGCGGGAGTACATCCAGCTCAGCAGCCCGAGCGCGAACATGTTCTTGGCGCGCTCGGCGTCCTTCTTGGAGACGTCGTGCTCGGCCAGCGCGCCGATCGTCATCGAGGTGAGCGCCACCGGGTGCACCGCGTACCCGTCGAGCGAGTCGTCGTCCAGCGGGCTGGTCGCGTAGCCGACCTTCGCCAGGTTGCGCCGGGTGAACTCGTCGGTGTTGACGATGATGTCCGCCCCGCGCGGCAGGTCGGCCAGGTTGGCCTTGAGCGCGGCCGGGTTCATCGCCACCAGCACGTTCGGCGCGTCACCCGGGGTCAGGATGTCGTAGTCGGCGAAGTGCACCTGGAAGCTGGAGACGCCGGGAAGGGTGCCGGCGGGGGCGCGGATCTCGGCCGGGAAGTTGGGCAACGTGGAGATGTCGTTGCCCAGCTGCGCCGTCTCCGACGTGAACCGGTCGCCGGTGAGCTGCATGCCGTCGCCGGAGTCCCCGGCGAACCGGATGACCACCCGGTCCAGTTGACGGATCTGCTTGGTCACACCCGCACCTCGCTTCGCTGAGCGCCGT
>NZ_JAGPXV010000982.1:0-1351 GCF_018070405.1 Micromonospora sp. D75 | reverse complement strand
CGTCCCCGCCGTGGCCGAGCACGGTCGCCGCCAGGCCGCCCACGAGGTCGACGAGGACGCCTTCGCGTTCGGCGGGGCTCAGCGGCCGCAGCCGCTCCCGCAGCGCGGTCGCCGCCTCGTCGTCCGCCGGCTGGCGCTCGTCGTCGGCGGGCATCGCCGCGCCCGCCTCCGGGACCCCCGTCAGCAGCGGGCACGGCCGCATCGACGCGAACGTCGGCACGAACCGGTCCCAGCGCACGTCGGCGACGATCAGCCCCGCCTCCGCCCGCAGCGCCTGACCGAACGCCTCGAGGGCCAGCTCCGGGGGCAGCCCCGGCAGGCCCCGCCGACGCAGCTGCGCCTGCTCGGGCGACTCGGGGTCGTCGCTCCACGGGCCCCACGCCACGGCGGTGGCCGCCAGTCCCCCGTGCCGCCGGTTCGCCGCGAGCGCGTGCAGCAGCGCATCGCCGGCGGACTGGCCGGCCCGGCCGCCCGCGCCCCACACCCCCGTGGTCGAGGTGCACAGTACGAACGCGTCGAGCGGGCGGTGCGCCAGCTCGTCGGCGTACCTGGGGACGTCGCCGACGGTGGCGGCCAGGTCGGCGGCCAGGCCGGCGAGGGTCAGCTCGGCGAGCGGCACCGAGCCGGTCTCGGCCGGGACGTGCACGAGCGCGGTCACCGACCGTTCCTCGGCGGCGAGCTGCTCCATCAGGTCGCCGAGCTTGCCCGTGGCCGGCTCGGCCAGCGGGAGCACCTCGGCGCCGTGGCGTCCCAGCCAGTCGGTGGTGTGCCGGGCGAGGGCGCCGGTCCCGCCGGTGAGCAGGACGGTTCCGTTCGGCCGGTAGCCGTCGCCCACCGCCGGCAGCCCGGTGTCGCGGACCAGCCGCCGGGTGTGCACGCCGTCCTCCCGGACGGCGAGCTGGTCCTCACCGTCGACGTTGACCAGCGCCCCGACCAGGGCCGCGTACGCCGCCTCGGCCGGGCCCGCCGGCAGGTCGACGACTCCGCCGACGTGCCGGGGGTGTTCCAGCGCGGCGACGAGGCCGAGGCCCCACGTGGTGGCCTGCGCCGGGTGCGCGACCGCTTCCCCGTCGACGGCGACGGCGCCGGTGGTGGCCAGCCACAGCGGTACGGCCGGGCCGGAGCGGCCGGTGTGCGCCTGCACCAGCAGCAGGTTCGCCGCCAGGCCGGTCGGCAGTGCGGTCTGCTCCGGGTGCGGCGCCTCGTCCAACGCCAGCAGGGACAGCAGCGCCGTCGGCTGGTGCGCGGTGGCGAGCCGGTCGAGGTCGGCGGCCAGACCGTCGCGGGTGGCGGTGGCCGGGTCGACGGTCAGCAGGTGCACCGCCGCGGCGCCGGCCGTGAGGGCGGCGAG
>NZ_JAGPXV010000981.1:0-1351 GCF_018070405.1 Micromonospora sp. D75 | reverse complement strand
GTGTACATGCCCGACTCGGTCCACGGTCCCCAGGCGATGGAGGTGGCCGCCCGGCCCTGGCCGCGTCGCCGCTCGGCGAGCGCGTCCAGGTAGGCGTTACCGGCCGCGTAGGCGCCCTGTCCGCCGCTGCCCCACACCGCCGCGATGGACGAGAAGAGCACGAACGCGTCCAGTTCGGCGTCGCCGAGCAGCTCGTCGAGGTGTTCGGCGCCGCAGACCTTCGGGGCGATGACGTACGCCAGGTCCTCCAGGGTGGTGTCGGCCAGCGGCACCACCTCGCTGACCCCCGCGGCGTGCACCACCGCGCGCAGCGGCGGCCCCTCCCGCCGGAGGTCGGCCAGGAGGTCGGTCACGGCGGCGCGGTCGGCGGCGTCGCAGCGGACCACCCGGCAGTCCACGCCGAGCCCGGCCAGCTCGGAGATCAGCTCGGCGGCGCCCGGGGTGCCGGTCCCCCGCCGGCTGGTCAGCACCACCCGTTGCGCGCCCTCGGCGGCCACCCAGCGGGCCACGTGCCCACCGAGCGCACCGGCGCCGCCGGTGATCAGCACCGTGCCCCGGGGCTGCCACGCCGTGAGCTCCCCGTCGGTGGTGGTGGCCGGTACGAGCCGCCGCACCAGCACCCCGGACTCGCGGACGGCGAGCTGGTCCTCCACGCCGCCGCCGGTGAGGATGCCGCCGAGACGCATCGCCGTCCACGGCTCCAGGTCAGTGGGCAGGTCGACCAGGCCGGCCCAGCGGGCGGGCTGCTCCAGCGCGGCCACCCGGCCCAGGCCCCACAGCATCGCCTGCCGCGGGTTGGCCGGGGCGTCGCCGTCGCCGAGGCTGACGGCGCCCTGGGTGACGCACCAGAGTCGGACCGAGGCGTCGAGGTCGACGAGCTGCTGGAGCAGGTGCACGGTCGCGGCGAGGCCGCGCGGCAGCGCCGGGTGCTCGGCGTGCGGGGCGTCGTCCAGGCCGAGGAAGGACAGGATCGACAGCGGCCCGTCGCCCGCGCCGAGCGCCTCGGTGAGCACGTCGGCGAACCCGCCGCACAGCTCCTCGGAGTCGGCGGCGGTGTCCACGGGCACGATGCTCACCTCGGCGCCCAGGGCCCAGGTGCAGGAGTGCAGGTCGGGGTCGTCGGCCCGGTCGGCGGGCAGCAGCACCAGCCACCGGCCGGGGTCCTGCTCCTGCGAGGTCTCCGCGATGGGCTCCCAGACCGCCCGGTAGCGGGTGCCGTCGACCAGGGCCTGCTCCCGGCCGCGCCGGCGCCACGCCGACAGGGCGGGCAGCACGGTGCCGAACGGCTGGTCGCGGTGCACGTCGAGGTCGCGGGCCAGCGACTCCAGGTCCTCGGCCTCGACCGCGGCCC
>NZ_JAGPXV010000980.1:0-1352 GCF_018070405.1 Micromonospora sp. D75 | reverse complement strand
GACGAGCACCTGCTTGAAGCCGCCACCGGCGGCGACGATCAGCAGGATGCCGGCGATCGGCGGCAGCGAGCCGCCGAGGAAACCGGAGACCTGGGTACGGCTGAAGCCGGACCGGTAGCCCAGGAAGATCATGGCGAAGATGACGCCGGCGAGCAGGGCGATGATCGGGGTGCCGACGATGTCCAGCGCCTTGCGGCCGGTGGTGTCCTCGCCGAGCGTCAGCTCGCCGATCGCCCGCAGCAGCATCAGCACCACCGGCAGCAGCACGGTGACCACCGCCGCCCACAGCGCCGGGGCGCGGCGCGAGCGCCGTCCGTCCGGCTCGTCGATCGCGCCGCCGGGCCGCCCGGTGCCCGGGTTGACCAGGTCGTCCTCGGTGACCAGGTCGCCGTCGGCGTCCAGCCGTCCGTCACCGGGACGGGTCGGGCTGCGGTCGTCGGCGTCGCGCCGGGTCGGCAGCAGCTCGGCCGGGGCGGTGGCCGGCACGTACCGGGCGATGAAGTTACCGAAGACCGGCCCGGCGATGATCACCGTGGGGATCGCCACCAGCAGGCCCAGGGCGAGCGTCTGACCGAGGTTCGCGCCGAGCGCGTCGATCGCCACCAGCGGGCCGGGGTGCGGCGGCACCAGGCCGTGCAGCACCGACAGGCCGGCCAGCGCGGGAATGCCGATCTTGATCAGCGGCACGTTCACCCGCAGCGAGACGAGCAGCACGATCGGCACCAGCAGCACCACGCCGACCTCGAAGAACAGCGGCAGGCCGATGAGCGCGGCCACGCCGGCCATCGCCCAGGGCAGCGCGGTCCCGGAGACCCGGCCGACCACCCGTTCCACGATGCCGTCCGCGCCGCCGGACTCGGCCAGCAGGCCGCCGATCATCGCGCCGAGTGCGATCAGCAGGCCCACGCCGCCGACCGTGGAGCCGACGCCGCCGCTGAACGACGTGACGATCTTGTCGACGGGTACGGCGGCGACCACGCCGAGCACCGCGGCGCCGAGGATCAGCGCGAGGAACGGGTGCACCTTGCCCCACGCGATGAGCAGCACGACAGCGGCGATGCCGAGCAGGGCGGCGAGGACGAGCTGGGTGTCACCGGCGTTCGTGAGCGGTTCCGCTGGTGCGGTGAGCAGTGTGACCACGGCTATCACGCCCTTCGGTCGGTCAGCGGGGTGGTGCGGTGGGTGGGGGTTCCGGCGGCAGGCTCGGCGCCATCCGTCGCAGTGAGGCGAACGTGGGTACCAGTGCGTCGTACAGCTCGGAGAAGAGCGGGAGCAGCGCCGCGTACGTCGCGGCGGAGGCGGGATCCGGGCGGACCGTCTCTTCGATCCGGACCAGGTCGGCGGCGACCTCG
>NZ_JAGPXV010000098.1:0-12928 GCF_018070405.1 Micromonospora sp. D75 | reverse complement strand
GCCACCGTCGCGGTGGGCGTCGGGGCGACCCTGCGCGGCGACCACGCCCGTGGCGGTCCGGCGCTGCGCCGGGTCGTCGTCCTCGGCGGCCGGCTGTCCGGGCCCGCGCTCACCCCGGGCGCGCTGGTCTGCGCCGCCGCGGCGGCGCTGCTGGTGGCGGTGGACGGGCCCGCGCACCGGCTCGCCGGCCGGGCGGTCGACGTGGCCCGCTCGCGCGGCGAGCTGTCCCTGCTGCCCCGGGCGCTGGAGCTGCGCGCCGTCGCCGAGTACTGGCTGGGCCGGCACGAGGCGGCGGCGGAGACCGCCCGCGAGGGCGTGCGCGCCGCCCGCGACACCGGCCAGCACGCCTGCGCCCAAGTGCACCTCGGCATCCTCGCGGTGCTGGCCGCGGTACGCGCCGACCGGGCCGGCGCGCTGGCCCGGATCGCCGAGATCGGTGACGGGGCCGCGCCCGGGAGCCGGCCGGACGCGTACGCCAGGTGGGCGCTCGGTGTGCTGGACCTCATCGACGGCCGGTACGCCGACGCGGTCGCCCGGCTGTCCACGCTGGCCCGCACCGGCACCGGGCGGGGGCAGGTGCTGGTGCAGGTGATGGCCACGCCGTACCTGGTGGAGGCCGCCGCCCACGACGGCGGGCGCCCGGCCGCCGCGCTCGCCGTGTTCGACCACTGGGCCAGCAGCACGGCCAGCCCGTCGCGGCGGGCCCTGGCGGCGCGCTGCCGCGCGCTGCTCGCGCCCCGGGGCGGCCCGGAGGCCGAACGGGAGTTCCACGCGGCGCTGCGGCTGCACCCGGCCGACACCGACCGGTTCGAGCGCGCCCGCACCGAACTGCTGTTCGGCCGCGAGCTGCGCCGCCGGCGCCGCCCCCGCGACGCCCGGGCCCACCTGCACCGGGCGCGGGAGACGTTCACAGTGCTCGGCGCGACCGTCTGGGCCGACCGGGCGGGCGAGGAGCTGCGCGCGGCGGGGGAGTCGGTCGGGCCGGCGCCGAACGGCCCGGAGCAGTTGCTGACCGGGCAGCAGCTGCACATCGCCCGGTTGGTCGCGCAGGGGGCGACCAACCGGGAGATCGCCACCCGGATGTCGCTGTCCACCCGGACCGTCGACCACCACCTGCGCAACGTGTTCCACCGGCTGGGTGTGCGCTCCCGCACCGAACTGGCCCGCCTGCTGGCCTGACCACCGGCCGCGCCGCGCCGCGCCGGGTGGCCGGAGGGCCGCTCCCGACGGGCCGGCCGAACCCGGCGCCGCGGCCGAGGCGGCGCGGCCCGGACGTCGCGCGGCGCCTGACGACACCGGCGACCCGCGCCCGCAGCGGCCGGGCGAATGGTTGCGGCAGGCCGGTCGCGCGCCACACACCGACCCCGCCATGCCGGTGACCCGCCGCCCGGCCGACGAGCCGACCGGCCGTACCGGCGCCGCCGTCCCACCGGTCCGCCCCGAACCGGCCGATCCGGGTACGCCGTCGCGGCGGCCCGCGCCGGCTGGACCGGGTGGGCCGGCGCGTGGCGCGGCGGCAGGCCCTCCGGCTGCACCGGTCGGGCCCGACCAGACCGGCCCGATCGCGCCCCCGGCGGGTCCTCCGATGCCCGCCCCGGCCGCGAACCCCGGCCGCCCCGGCCCGGCCCGGGGCGCCGCCCGCCCCGGCGTACCACCCGGTGGCGGCCCGCAGAGCGACGTCGAGCGCACGGGTGGTGTGCCGATCGGTGGTGGCCGTCCCGGTGGTGGCCCGCCGCGTCCGGCCGGTCCGCCCGGCGGCGACGGTGGCCGTATCGGTCCCGGCCCGCACCCACCCCGGCAGGGACCCGGCGGTCCCGGCCCGCACCCACCCCGGCAGGGACCCGGCGGTCCCGGCCCGCATCCGCCCCGGCAGGGGCCCGGCGGGTCCGGCCCGGTCCGGCCCGGTGAGGCACCTCCGCCCGGTGGCGGACCCCGTCCACCGGTGGCGCCCGGCGCCCGGGGCGCGGCCGCCGGACCGGCGCCTGCCGCCCGCGCGGCGGCGGGTGTGGCGCGACCGGTCGGACCGGACGAGCGGACCACCGGCCGGGCGGCCGGCCCCGGACCGGAGCCGGACCGCAGCGGTCCGGGCAACCCGGCCGGCATGGCGCCGCCTCCGGGCGCTCCGGCGGTGGTGCGGGCGGCTGCTGTCGTACCCCCGGGGGAGGCTGCCGGGCCACGGCCCGGCGCGGACGGCATGCCCGCGCCGCGACCCGCCGGTCCCGGCGTGGACGAGACCGACGCGGAGGCCGGTGGCCTGCGCGGCGCCCGGTCCGAGCTGCGGCGGCAGATGCGCGAGCGGCGCCGCCTGCGGATGGGTGTCCTCGCGCTGGTGAGCCTCCTGCTGCTGGGCGCGGTACCGCTCTACTTCGGCATGCGGACGCTCAGCCGCGATCCGGTCTTCGACACCCTCGACGCGCTCGACGTGCCCGCCTGGGCCGAGAAGAAGACAGTCGACAACGTCAGCGGCAGCCGCTGGTGCCTGCAGGACTGCCGGCTGCGGGAACGCGCGGTCGAGTCGGAGCAGGGATGGGAGCAGACGGTCGCCGTCTACGAGCAGGCGCTGGCCAAGGACGGCTGGCGGCGGTGGAGCGTCGAACGCTGCCCGGAGGAGAAGGTCGAGGGCAGCTACACCTGCTGGCGTCGCGACGAACTCACGCTTGACCTGTGGGTACGCGACCCGGCCTGCACGCCGCCGCCGATCGACGGCGCGCCCGCGCCCTCCGCGCCGGCCGCGCCCGCAGCGGCGACGTGCACCGGCTCGTTGGTGTCGGTGAAGGTGCGCAACGCGATCGACGACGAGCGCACCGGGCCGACGCCGACCACCGATCCGTCACTCACCGGTGAGGATCCGTTCCCGACGCTGACCGACGACCCGCTGGGCGAGGCGACTCCCTCACCGTCGTGAGCCGACTTTCATCACGGACGGTAGGGTCTGGGGCTGGCACGCCCGTCCGCGCTCGGTGACCGGGTCGGCGTGGCGCGAAGTGGGTAGGTACGGTCGCGCGTTCCGGGGCGTCGGGTTCCGGGACACTGCTTGAGGAGGACATGCGCGTGAGTGGTGGAGAAATCGCTGCGCTGATCGCGGCCGGCGCGTTCCTGATGCTGGTGCTCGTGCTGGCGGTGCCGATCCTGCGGCTGCGGCACACCGTGGACGCGACGACCCGCATGATCACCGAGGTGAACGAGCGCACCGCGCCGCTGCTCGGGGACGTGAACACCACGGTGAAGAACGTCAACGTGGCGCTGGAGCAGGTGCAGACCTCGCTGGACGGGGTGAACCTGCAGCTCGCCAAGGTGGACACCATGACCAGCCACGCGCAGAACGTCACCGCGAACGTGGCGAACCTGGCCACCGTGGTCTCGGCCGCCGCCGCGAACCCGCTGGTGAAGGTGGCCGCGTTCGGGTACGGCGTGCGCCGCGCCGCCTCCGCGCGCCGGCACGCCGAGACCGAGCGCGAGGTGCGCGACACCATCAAGCAGCAGCGTCGCGCCGCCAAGCGCGGCAACCGCTGACCCCGACCGGCGTACGCGGGAGGATGAGAGCATGAGGCGGTTGTTCTGGCTTGGCATCGGGCTGGCCGTGGGCGTCCTGGTGGTGCGCAAGGCCACCCGGACCGCGCAGGCGTACACCCCGGCCGGCATCGCCAGCGGGCTGTCCGAGTCCGCCGGCGGTCTGGTCGAGTCGCTGCGGGCGTTCGTGGACGACGTCCGGGTCGGCATGGCCGAGCGTGAGCAGGAGATCCACGAGGCCTTCGCCCGCGGCGAGGTGTACGACGACCAGTTCGCCGAGCTGCGGGAGGACCCGCGCATCGGCGACCGAGAGATTTTCCCGGAGGACCACCAGCGATGACGACGGCGGAGATCAAGCGGCGGTTCCTCGCCCACTTCGAGGCGAACGGGCACACCGTGGTTCCGTCCGCTCCGCTGCCCGCCATCAGCGACCCGAACCTGCTGTTCATCAACGCGGGCATGGTGCAGTTCGTGCCCTACTTCCTGGGCCAGCAGACCCCGCCGTACGCGCGGGCGACGAGCGTGCAGAAGTGCATCCGGACGCCGGACATCGACGAGGTCGGCAAGACCAGCCGGCACGGCACGTTCTTCCAGATGAACGGCAACTTCTCCTTCGGTGACTACTTCAAGTCCGGGGCGATCCCGCTCGCCTGGGACCTGGCGACGAAGTCGGTCGAGGCGGGCGGTTTCGGGCTGGACCCGGAGCGGATCTGGGCCACGGTCTACCTGGACGACGACGAGGCGTACGACATCTGGCGCGCCACCGGCGTGCCGGCCGAGCGGATCGTGCGCCGCGGCAAGGCCGACAACTTCTGGTCGATGGGCATCCCCGGCCCGTGCGGCCCGTGCTCCGAGCTGTACTACGACCGCGGCCCGGCCTACGGCCGCGAGGGCGGTCCGGAGGTCGACGAGGACCGTTACCTGGAGTTCTGGAACCTCGTCTTCATGCAGTTCGAGCGCGGCCCGGGCACCGGCAAGGAGGACTTCCCGATCCTCGGTGACCTACCGGCGAAGAACATCGACACCGGCATGGGCCTGGAGCGGATGGCCTCGCTGCTGCAGGGCGTGGACAACCTCTACGAGATCGACGAGGTCCGCCCGATCCTCGACAAGGCCGCCGAGCTGACCGGCAAGCGCTACGGCGTGCACTCCGGTCACGCGGCCAACGAGTCGCACCCGGACGACGTCCGGCTGCGGGTCATCGCCGACCACGTGCGCACCTCGCTGATGCTGATCGGCGACGGGGTGACCCCGTCGAACGAGGGCCGGGGCTACGTGCTGCGCCGGATCATGCGGCGGGCGATCCGGGCGGTGCGGCTGCTGGGCTACCAGGACCGGGCGCTGCCGGAGCTGCTGCCGGTGGCCCGCGACTGCATGGCGCCGTCGTACCCGGAGCTGGCCGAGGACTTCGGCCGGATCTCCCAGTACGCGTACGCCGAGGAGGACGCGTTCCTGGCCACGCTGCGCGCCGGCACCACGATCCTGGACACCGCCATCGCGGAGACCAAGTCGGCCGGCAAGGCGGCGCTCTCCGGTGACAAGGCGTTCCAGCTGCACGACACGTACGGCTTCCCGATCGACCTGACCCTGGAGATCGCGGCCGAGCAGGGGCTGCAGGTCGACGCGGAGGGCTTCCGCCGGCTGATGGCCGACCAGCGCAGCCGGGCCAAGGCCGACGCGCAGGCGCGCAAGACCGGGCACACCGACGTGTCGGCGTACCGGTCGGTGCTCGACGGCGGCGGGCCGGTGGAGTTCACCGGCTACACCGAGCTGAGCCGCGAGTCGCGGGTGCGCGCGCTGCTGTCCGGCGGCGCCGCGATCTCCGCCGCGGTCGAGGGCGACACGATCGAGCTGGTGCTCGACACCACCCCGTTCTACGCCGAGGGCGGCGGCCAGCAGCCCGACCAGGGGCTCATCACCGTCGGCGGCGGCCAGGTCGAGGTCTTCGACGTGCAGCAGCCGGTGCCCGGCCTGATCGTGCACCGGGCCAAGGTGGTGCGCGGCGAGGTGCGCTCCGGGGAGACCGGGTACGCCGAGATCGACGTGTCCCGCCGCCGGGCGATCTCCCGCTCGCACACCGCGACGCACCTGGTGCACCAGACGATGCGCAACTTCCTCGGCGAGTCGGCCACCCAGGCGGGTTCGCTGAACGCGCCGGGCCGGCTGCGGTTCGACTTCAACACCCCGACGGGTGTGGCGCCGAGCGTGCTGCACGACGTGGAGCAGCAGGTCAACGAGGTGCTGCTGGCCGACCTGGAAGTGCACGCGTTCGTCACCAGCCAGGAGGAGGCGCGCCGGATCGGGGCGATGGCCCTGTTCGGCGAGAAGTACGGCGAGCGGGTCCGGGTCGTCGAGGTCGGCGACTACGCCCGGGAGTTGTGCGGCGGCACGCACGTGGCCCGCTCTGCCCAGCTCGGCCTGGTGAAGATCCTCTCCGAGGCGTCGGTGGGCTCCGGGGTACGCCGGATCGAGGCGCTCGTCGGCATGGACGCGTTCGGCTTCCTGGCCCGCGAGCACCTGCTGGTGTCCCGGCTGGCCGAGCTGTTCCGGGTGCCGGGGGAGCAGGTCGCCGACCGGGTGGAGCAGACCGTCACCCAGCTTCGCGACGCGGAGAAGGAGCTGGAGAAGCTGCGCGCCCAGCTCGTGCTCGGCGGGGCCGGCGCCCTGGCCGCGCAGGCCAAGGACGTGCGCGGCGTCGCGTACGTCGGCACCGAGGCCCCCGAGGGCGCGGCTGCGAACGACGTGCGGACCCTCGCCCAGGAGATCCGGGGCCGGATCGACCCGGCCCGCCCGGCGGTGGTCGCGGTGGCGGCCCGGGCCAACGGCAAGGCGTCCCTGGTGGTGGCCGTCAACCAGGCCGCCCGGGGGCGGAGCCTGAGCGCGAAGGACCTCGTGAAGGCGGCGTTCTCCGGCCGGGGCGGCGGCAGCGACGACCTGGCCCAGGGCGGCGGCCTGCCCGCGGCGGAGGCGCCGAACCTGCTGGTCACCGTCGAGCAGGCGGTCGCCGGTACGGCATGAGCGAATGCACCGAGCGGAGCGAGGGCCGTGAGCGCATGCCCGGCGATACGGCATGAGCGCACCGATCGACGCCAGGGCGGACCACCCGGTCCGCCCTGGCCCGTACCGGCGGGGAGGTGTCCGATAGTGGCCGAGCTGTCCCGAGGCGTCCGGCTGGGCGTCGACGTGGGCCAGGTCCGGGTGGGTGTGGCCCGATGTGATCCGCACGGCATCCTCGCCACGCCCCTGGTCACGCTGGCCCGCGACCTGACCGCCGAACCGGACGCGGTGCCCGCCGACATGGCCGAGCTGGTCCGGCTCGCCGCCGAGCACGAGGCGGTGGGGATCGTGGTCGGCCTGCCGGTCAACCTCGCCGGAAAGCACGGCCCCGCGGCGGTGAACGTATCAGCCTATGCCAGCCGATTGGCTGATGTAATGAGGCCGATTCCGGTGACGCTGACGGACGAGAGGATGTCTACCGTCGTCGCGAGTCGTAGGCTGGCCGAACGGGGCGTCCGGGGAAAGCGCCAACGGGCGGTGGTCGACCAGGCCGCCGCGGTGGAGATTCTGCAGAGCTGGCTGGACGCACAGCGGAGGCGGACGCAATGATCGACGACCTTGATCTGGGCTTCGACGAGCAGGACAGGGGGGAGAAGGGCCGGCACCGGCGCGGCGCGGTACGCCGACGGCAGGGCAAGTCCGGCGGCGGCCGGGGCAAGACCCTGCTCGCCCTCGCGCTCGCGCTGATCCTGCTGGGCGGCATCGGCGGCGGCGCGTTCTACGGCTTCGACCGGGTCCAGAACTACTTCGTCACCCCCGACTACGACGGCTCCGGCACCGGCGAGGTGACAGTCGAGATCAAGCAGGGCGCGCTGCTCGCCGACATGGCCGACGCGCTGGTCGCCGCCGACGTGGTGAAGAGCACCAAGGCGTTCATCGAGGCCGCCGAGGAGAACTCGCGCAGCAAGAACATCCAGCCCGGCACGTACAAGCTGCGCAAGCAGATGAGCGGCGACGCGGCGGTCGCGGCCATGCTGGACCTGAAGAACCGGATCGTGAACGGGATCACCATTCCCGAGGGGCTCACCGCGAAGACGGTCTACAAGCGGCTCTCCGAGAAGACCGACATCCCGGTCAAGGACTTCGAGGCGGCGGCGAAGGATCCGGAGGCGCTCGGCGTACCGGACTGGTGGTTCAAGCGCTCCGACGGCAAGAAGGTCAAGCCGTCGATCGAGGGCTTCCTGTTCCCCGACACCTACGAGATCCCGCCGAAGGCCACCGCCGAGACGGTGCTCAAGCTGATGGTGAACAACTTCCTCACCGTCACCTCGAACATGCAGTACGCCGAGAAGGTGCAGCAGGACCGCGGTGGCATCACCCCGTACGAGGCGCTGATCGTCGCCTCGCTCGCGCAGGCCGAGGCCGGCAACAAGGTCGACCTGGGCAAGGTCGCTCAGGTCGCCTACAACCGGGTCTACAAGGGCAACTTCGACTGCGGCTGTCTGGAGATGGACGTCACCGTCAACTACTACCTGGAGTTGACCGGGCGGCCGACCAAGGCGTCGAAGGACATGACCGCCGCCGAGCTGGACGACCCGAAGAACCCGTACAACCGCAAGCTGCGCGGCCTGATCCCCACCCCGATCAACAACCCGGGCAAGGACGCCCTGCAGGGCGCGCTCAGCCCGCCGCCGGGCAAGTGGCTCTTCTTCGTGGCGATCAGCAAGGACGGGCGCTCCGCGTTCGCCGAGACCTACGCCGAGCACCAACGCAACGAGCAGAAGGCGCGCGAGGCCGGGATCATCTGATGGCCGATCCCCGCCGCGCCGCGGTGGTCGGCAAGCCGATCGCCCACTCGCTCTCCCCGGTGATCCACACCGCCGGGTACGCGGCGGCCGGGCTGAGCGGCTGGTCGTACACCCAGATCGAAGCCGGCGCCGACGACCTGCCCGGCCTGGTCGCGGGCCTCGGCCCGGAATGGGCCGGGCTGTCGGTGACCATGCCGGGCAAGGAGGCGGCGCTCGCGCTGGCCGACGAGGTCTCACCGGCCGCCGCCGCCGTCGGCGCCGCCAACACGCTGGTACGACGCGCCGACGGCACCTGGTACGCGGACAACACCGACGTCACCGGCATGGTCGAGGTGCTCACCGGCGCGGGCTGCGTCGCCGGGGCGGTCGTCACCGTGCTCGGCGCCGGTGGCACCGCCCGGGCGGCCATCGCGGCGGCAGCCCGGATCGGGGCGGCCGAGGTGACTGTGGTGGCCCGCCGCCCGGAGGCGGTCGACGAGCTGCGCCCGGTCGCGGCGGCGGCCTGCGTGCCATTGGCCGGGGCCGAGTGGGACGGCGCGCCCGCCCACGCCCGCGCCGACCTGGTGATCTCCACGGTGCCGAAGGGCGTGGCCGACCCGCTCGCCGACAACTTCGACTGGCGACCGGAGTCGGTCTTCTTCGACGTCGTCTACGACCCGTGGCCCACGCCGCTCGCGGCGGCGGCGCTGACAGCCGGGTGCCGGGTGGTCTCCGGGCTGGACCTGCTGCTGGCCCAGGCGTACGGCCAGTTCGAGCACTTCACCGGCGTCACCGCCCCACGCGCCGCGATGCGCGCTGCCCTGCCGGTGTAAGGAAGGGCCCCTTATTAACGCCTCCGGTAGAGGAAGGGCCCCTTGTTAACGCCTCGCCCCACGAGGCGGCAGATCGGCGCGGAGGCGGCCTGTCCGGTGGGCGGGATGCGGCGGGCGGCGTACGCCGGTGACCACCGGGCGTGACACACTGACCGTCGTGTTGCGCTGGCTGACTGCAGGTGAATCGCACGGACCCGCCCTCGTCGCGATGCTGGAGGGCGTACCCGCCGGCATCGAGGTGACCACCGGGGAGATCTCCGGCGAGCTGGCCCGGCGCCGGCTCGGCTACGGCCGGGGTGCCCGGATGTCGTTCGAGCAGGACGAGGTCGAGATCATCGGCGGGCTCCGGCACGGCGTGACGCTCGGCAGCCCGGTCGCGATCCGGGTCGGCAACTCCGAGTGGCCCAAGTGGCGCACCGTGATGGCCGCCGACCCGGTCGACCCGGAGGAGCTGGCGAGTCAGGCCCGCAACGCGCCGCTGACCCGTCCCCGCCCGGGTCACGCCGACCTGGCCGGCATGCAGAAGTACGGGCACACCGACGCCCGGCCGATCCTGGAGCGCGCCAGCGCCCGGGAGACCGCCGCCCGGGTCGCGGTGGGCACCGTCGCCAAGGCGCTCGTGCGTCAGGCGCTCGGCGTCGAGATCGTCTCCCACGTGGTCGAGCTGGGCCCGGTTGCGGTCAAGCCGGGGCTTCGCCCCACCCCGGAGGACGCCGCCCGCATCGACGCCGACCCGCTGCGCTGCCTCGACGCCGAGGCCAGCGCCCGGATGGTCGCCGAGGTCGACGCCGCGAAGAAGGCCGCCGACACGCTCGGCGGCGTGGTCGAGGTGCTCGCGTACGGGGTACCGCCGGGCCTGGGCAGCCACGTGCAGTGGGACCGCAAGCTCGACGCGCGCCTCGCCACCGCGCTCATGTCGATCCAGGCGATCAAGGGCGTGGAGATCGGCGAGGGCTGGCAGCAGGCCCGCTCGCGCGGCTCGGAGGCGCACGACGAGATCGTGCCCACCGCCACCGGCGTGCGGCGGATCACCGACCGGGCCGGTGGCCTGGAGGGTGGCATCACCACCGGTGAGCCGCTGCGGGTGAAGGCGGCCATGAAGCCCATCTCGTCGCTGAACCGGGCCCTGGCCACGGTCGACGTGACCACCGGCGAGCCGGCCACCGCGATCAACCAGCGCTCCGACGTGTGCGCGGTGCCGGCGGCGGCGGTGGTGGCCGAGGCGATGGTCGCGCTCGTGCTGGCCGAGGCGGCGGTGGAGAAGTTCGGCGGCGACTCGGTCGCCGAGATGCGCCGCAACCTGACCGGTTACCTCGACAGCTTGGTGATCAAGTGAGCACCCGGCCGATCTGCGTGCTGGTCGGTGCGCCCGGTGCCGGCAAGACCACTGTCGGCACGGCGCTGGCCGAGGCGCTCGGCGTCGACTTCCGGGACACCGACGCCGACATCGAGAACCTCGCCGGCAAGCCCATTCCGGAGATCTTCGTGGACGAGGGGGAGGAGCACTTCCGTACCCTCGAACGGGCCGCCGTGGCGGCGGCGCTCGCGTCGCACGCGGGCGTGCTCGCGATCGGCGGCGGCGCGGTGCTGGCCGAGGAGAACCGGGCCGCGCTGATCGGCCACACCGTGGTGCACCTGTCGGTGGAGCTGCCGGACGCGGTCAAGCGGGTCGGTCTGGGCGCCGGGCGTCCGTTGCTCGCGCTGAACCCGCGCGCCACGCTCAAGCATCTGATGGACCAGCGCCGCCCGCTCTACGCCGAGGTGGCGACCGCGACCGTGGTGACGGACGGGCGTACGCCGGAGGAGTTGGCCGCGGAGATCGCCGCGCTGCTCAAGCCCTGACACCCGCACTGCCGCGCCCGGCTCCCGCCCTCGGTGGAACGCGGTGGGTGTCTCCGGGGTGTCGTGGCACCCATGACGTTCCACCCGGCGTGGATGACGTTGGTGGGTGGAACGCCTTGGGTGTCTCCCGAGCGTTATGGCACCCGTGGCGTTCCAGTCGGCGTCGATGGCGTCGGTGGGTGGAACGCCATGGGTGCGTGGGAAACGTGTCGGGACGGGCCGGTCAGGCATTTGCCGCAACGGCCCCGGCCGCCCTGCGGCGAGGGCTCCGCTCCGGTCGCCAGGTGGCGAGCAGCGCCAGCGCCAGCGCGATCTCGGCCAGGTCACCGAGGTAGTACATGAGCGTGGCGCCGGCCCGCAGCTCGGCGGCGGTCGCCGGCACGTCCACGAACAGCCCGGCGTAGAGCAGCTGGGCGATGGTGGCGTGCGCGGCCACCCCGACCCCGATCACCACCAGCCGCACCGGTACGCGCGGGCGGTGCGGGCCCGGGTCGGGACCGGCGATCGACCAGGCGAACAGGCAGCCGCTGAGCAGGAAGTGCACGTTCACCAGCGTGTGCAGGGCCGGGCTGTCCAGCGTGGCCCGGTACAGCGGGGTGAGGTAGAGCAGCCACAGCCCGCCCGCGGTGAGCAGCAGGCCGGTCACCGGGTGGCCGAGCACCCGCGCTGTCGGATGCCGCAGCAGGTGGACCAGGGCCCGGCCGGTACGCCGGTCCAGCGTGCGCAGCAGCAGCGTGACCGGGGCGCCGAGCACCAGCGCCAGCGGCGCGAGCATGCCGATCAGCAGGTGCTGCCACATGTGCCCGACGAAGTCGCCGACCGGCGCGCCGAGCCCGCCCGCGAGCAGCAGCGCGCCCAGCCCGAAGCTCGCCGTCCGGGCGTGCGGCCAGCCGGGCCCGCCCGGGTCCCGCAGCCGCAGCGCGGCGGCCAGGTACGCCCAGAACAGCGCCGCCGGGATCAGCGCGATCGCCGGGAAGCCGCCGCCGGCGTGCCCGGCGTGAGCCAGGCTCACCGGCGCTCCGGCGCGCAGAGGTCCACCGCGCGGGCCCGGCGCTGGATCGTCCAGCCGACAGCGATCAGCACCACGCCGAGCGCGAGGAACCCGAGGTCCCACCAGAGCTGGTGCGGGCCGCCGCGGACGTGGTGGATGCCGAGCAGGTGGTGGTCGACGACGCCCTCGACCAGGTTGAACAGGCCCCAGCCGATCAGCGCCCAGCCCCACAGCATCGGCGAGCGCCACAGCCGGCCCCGCGAGTGTGTGACCCGGGAGTAGAGCAGGGCCAGGCCGGTCAGCACCGCCACCCAGGTGACCACGTGGAACAGGCCGTCCCAGAGCGTGTTCATCTGCAAGCCGGGCACGGTGTCCACCGGGTACTCGCGCACGCCGATCCGGTCGCTGCCGGTGCTGCTGAGCATGTGGTGCCACTGCAGGACCTGGTGCAGGACGATGCCGTCGACGAAGCCGCCGAGCCCGACGCCGAGGATCGTGGCGGGCAGCCGGATGCTCGTCGCGGACTCCGGTCGGGTCGCGTGTGCCGTCGTCTCACTCATTCCGGCCGCCCTACCCGCGATGTGGCCGGACAAACACCCAGCCAGTGGACAACGGCCGCGCGGGGGCGGCGCGCTGGACTAGGCTGCCCGCGATGGACGAGGTGACCCGGATCCCGGTCGGCGGCGAGCGGCCGTACGACGTGCTGGTGGGACGTGACCTGCTGGACCCGCCGCCGGTGCTGCTGGCGGGCGCCGAGCGGGTGGCCTTCCTGCACGCGCCGCCGCTCAAGGCGCTCGCCGACCGGCTCGCCGACGCGGTCCGCGAGGGCGGCGTGACGCCGCTGCTGATCGAGGTGCCGGACGCCGAGGCGGGCAAGCACGTCGACGTGGCGGCGGCCTGCTGGGAGCGGCTCGGCGACGCCGGGTTCACCCGTACCGACGCGGTGGTCGGGGTGGGCGGCGGCGCGG
>NZ_JAGPXV010000979.1:0-1357 GCF_018070405.1 Micromonospora sp. D75 | reverse complement strand
GCCGGGGTGAGCCCGGTGAGCGGGGCGGCGCGGCCGGCGACCTGTTCGTGCAGGTGAAGGTCCGCCCGGACGAGCTGTTCGGGCGTACCGGGGACGATCTGACCCTGAACGTCCCGATCACGTACGCCGAGGCGGTCCTCGGCACCGACCTGCGCGTGCCGACCCTGGACGGGACGGTGACGCTGCGGGTGCCACCGGGTACGCCCAGCGGGCGGGTGCTGCGCGCCCGCGGCAAGGGCGTCGTACGCAAGGACGGCCGCGCCGGTGACCTGCTGGTCACGCTCGACGTGGTGGTCCCGGCGAAGGTCTCGGACGAGGCGCGGGCGGCGCTGGAGACCTTCGCGGAGCAGACTCCGCCCGCCGCGCGGGAACATCTCGACGCGCGGGTACGTCGATTCAGTTGACGGCGGCAGCGGAGGTGAGCGGGCATGTCGGAGGAGTACGTCGGCTCGGGTGACCCGGCCTACGAGGCCAAGGTGTTGATGATCTCGGTGGCTGCGCGGATGGCGGGAATGCACCCCCAGACGCTGCGCCAGTACGACCGGCTGGGCCTGGTGCAGGCGGGCCGGGCGTCCGGCGGTGGTCGCCGGTACAGCGTCCGGGACGTGGTGCTGCTCCGCGAGGTGCAGCGGCTCAGCCAGGACGACGGGATCAACCTGGCCGGGGTCAAGCGGATCATCGGGCTGGAGCGGCTGCTCGAAGAGGCACAGCAGCGGGTGGCCCGGCTGGAGGCGGAGCTGGACGCCGCGTACCGGCGGATCGCCGAGCTGGAGTCGCTCGGTGGCTTTGCCCGCGGCGACCTCGTGCCGACCAACCGCACGTCCACCGCGCTCGTCGTCTGGCGACCACGCCGCGCTCCCGACCGCTGACCTTTCACCGGAAGGCCGGCGCGCCCCGCTCCCCCGGGGCCGCGCCGGCCTTCGTACGTCCGGCCCTCGTGCGTCCCTGGTTCGGGGCGCTCGTCGGGGAATGCGGGATGCGGCAGGGCGCTGTCGACTAGGCTCGCCGGTAGGGCAAAAACCCCTAAATCGGACGCCGAGTTGGCAGGGGGAGCCATGGCGGAACCGGCTAAGAAGGTGGCGGAACGCGCCGAGGAACGGCTGGAGAAAGTGGCCGAGAACGTCCGCGAGCGGTTCGACCGGGTCACCGAGGGACGCTTCAGCGACAAGGTCAAGGAAGGGCGCTTCGCCGACCAGACGGACCACGGCGTGGACCGGGCCCGGGACGACGAGAGGCGCAAGAAGCAGGGCGGGTCGACCTGACGATCCGCCGACGTGCGGGCCGGGATCCACGGGGGATCCCGGCCCGTTCGCCGTTCAAGCCGGCGACGTGTCAGAGGCGGCGGTTCTCGCGGACC
>NZ_JAGPXV010000978.1:0-1358 GCF_018070405.1 Micromonospora sp. D75 | reverse complement strand
CCCCCACCCCGCCAACTTCATGATCACGCCCATCCGGGCAAGACCACGGGAGATCTTGGTACGAAACGGCCCCTATAGGGGCCGTTTCGTACCAAGATCCACGGGGACGCCACCCCAGCCCCACCGGACCCCGCCCGACGGGGTCGATCATGAAGTTGAGGGCAGATTTGGAGATCCACAACGCCGTCAACCTCATGATCGACGGGGACAGCCAGCGGGGATCCCGGCGGGGAACGCCGCGCGGGGACGCCGCGCGGGGACGACGCGCAGGGACGCCGCGCGGGGAGGCCGCGCGTGCGGGGTTGCGTTGACGTCGGCGGCAAGGTTTAGCGTCGATTCACCAGGCAGGGACGGGGGCGGCGGATGCGGATCGGGGAGCTGGCGCGGCGGGCCGGTACGAGCACCCGCACCCTGCGCTACTACGAGACCCACGGCCTGGTCCGGCCGGGCCGGTCCGCCAACGGGTACCGGATCTACGACGAGGCGGAACTGCGCGTCGTCCGCGAGATCCGCTCCCTGCTGGCGATCGGTTTCGGCCTGGACGACATCCGCCCGTTCGTCGCCTGCCTGCGCGCGGGGAACGACTCCGGTGACGTCTGCCCCGATTCGGTGGCGGTGCTGCGGCGCAAGCTCGCCGAGGTGGACGACTACCTCGACCGGCTGGGCGACGTCCGCCGCCGCCTGCACGACCAGCTCGCCCACGCGATCGCCCAACGGGAGGAAACATGCCTCAGGACACGGGGACCGGCCGGCTGACCCCGGTCACCGACGACACTTTCGCGGCCACCGTGCTGGCCGCCGACCGGCCCGTGGTGGTCGACTTCTGGGCCGAGTGGTGCCCGCCGTGCCGGGTGGTGTCGAAGCACCTGGCCGAGCTGGCCGAGGAGTTCGGCGACGCGCTGCGCTTCGTCACCCTCAACACCGACGAGAACCCGGCGACCACCCGCGCCCACCGGATCATGTCCGCGCCGACCATGCTGGTGTTCCGGGACGGCGAGGTGGTCGGCTCGATCGTCGGCTCCCGCCCCAAGGACCACCTGCGGCGCAGCTTCGCCCGCCACCTGGACGGTTGAGCCGCCGCCGGGCGGGAACGCGTGGGGTGACCACGGACCCCGACGGATCGCGAGGATCGTCATGGCGAAACAGGACAGGTCCCGGGAACAGGATCTCACCGACCAGGAGCGCCGCAAGCGGGAGCTTGAGGGCTCGCCGGACTGGGCCGACCGCGCCTCGACGGCGCGGACATCCGACGATCCGCGGGCCACGGCGCCGCGCGACGCCGGCGGGCGCCCGTCCAACGGCCGCCAGTTCTGAGGGTACGCGTACCGAGCGGTCCCGCCTCTTAGGGGCGGGACCGC
>NZ_JAGPXV010000977.1:0-1364 GCF_018070405.1 Micromonospora sp. D75 | reverse complement strand
GGTTCTCCTCGGACAGGCCCAGGTCGAGGTACCAGTTCCAGCGCTCGGAGAGCCAGTACTCGTGCCACTGCTCGTCGGTGCCGGGCTCGACGAAGAACTCCATCTCCATCTGCTCGAACTCGCGGGTCCGGAAGATGAAGTTACCGGGGGTGATCTCGTTGCGGAACGACTTGCCGGTCTGCGCGATGCCGAACGGCGGCTTCTTGCGGGCGACCGTCTCGACGTTCTTGTAGTTGACGAAGATGCCCTGGGCGGTCTCCGGGCGCAGGTAGTGCATGCCCTCGTCGCTCTCCACCGGGCCCAGGTAGGTCTTCATCAGGCCGTTGAACATCTTCGGCTCGGTGAAGGTGCCCTTGTTGCCGCAGTTGGGGCAGTTCAGCTCCGTCAGCGAGGTCAGCGGCTTGCCGTGCTTGGCCTCGTACGCCTCTTCCAGGTGGTCGGCCCGGAACCGCTTGTGGCAGGACTGGCACTCGGTGAGCGGGTCGACGAACTCGGCGATGTGGCCGCTGGCCTCCCAGACCTTGCGGGCCAGGATGACCGCCGAGTCGAGGCCGACGACGTCGTCGCGCTGCTGCACCATGGTCCGCCACCACTGCCGGCGGACGTTCTCCTTCAGCTCCACGCCGAGCGGACCGTAGTCCCACGCCGACCGGGTGCCCCCGTAGATCTCGCTGGAGGGAAAGACGAAGCCCCGGCGCTTGGCGAGGCTGGTGACGGCGTCGATACGGTCGGCTGGCATGTTTCCTCCTACGCCGGCTGGCGGTCGGCGCGGTTGAGATGGATAAAACCGGGCTGTTCGGGACAACGGTACGACCGCGTTCGTCCCGAGCCCAGCAGAATACCGGGGGCCGGTCAGCTCACCCCGCAGACCTCCACGCCGCCCGTCTGCTGGTCCGGCGCCAGCGTCACGGTCTGCGCCTCCCGCCGACCGCCGGCCAGCGTGACGTCCACCGGGACGGTGAGCGTGGTGATGTCGACCTCGCCGACCCGGTAGCCGGAGATCTGCGGCTCGGTGGCGACGCGCCGCACGAACTCGGGCCGCGGTTCGCGTCGGCGGAGGTCGTCGCAGAGCGTGTCGTACGCCTTGGACCACTCCCGGGCGACCAGTGCCTGGTAGTAGTCGCTGGTGACGGCCCGGCCCTGCTCGCCGATCGCCTGGGCGTTGCTCACGGCCAGTCCGACCACCGCCGCGCCGCCTCCGCCGCAGCAGATCAGCACGGCGAGCGCGCCCGCGCCGAGGCCGAGCCAGAGCCGGGTCCGCCCGCCCTCGGTGGGCGGGGCGGCGAACGGCGGCGCGGCGCCGGGCCCCTGCGGCGGCGCGGGCACCCCGGGGTCCGCCGGCGGCGCGGGCGGAACTGACGTCG
>NZ_JAGPXV010000976.1:0-1367 GCF_018070405.1 Micromonospora sp. D75 | reverse complement strand
GGTGAACGTGGCGTTCCGGCAGTCGTTCCTGACCTCCGGCACGGCTGACGCCGCCTACCTGGCATTCATCGCCTGGTACGCGCTCTGCTTCCTGGTGACCTGGGTGGTCTACCTGCGTCCCGGGCCGCGTACGCTGGTCGGCGTGTGAGCTGCGCCATGGCGAACGCGCAGGCCACGCGGGGTACCACCCCGTTTTGACCTGCCGCCGGGCGGCCGGGTATCGTTGCCTGCTGTTGTACGACATTCTTAGGCGTGCCGCATCAGGTACGCTTGGTCGTTCGTGCGCGCTGGTCCGGCTGGGTATTCCCGGTCACCTCGGCGCGCGACCCCAGACCGACGACGAGACAAGGTAGACCTGTGCGTACGTACAGCCCGAAGCCGGGTGAGATCGAGCGTCAGTGGCACGTCATCGACGCCTCTGATGTCGTGCTGGGCCGCCTGGCGACCCACGCCGCCACGCTCCTGCGTGGCAAGCACAAGCCGACTTTCGCGCCGCACGTCGACACGGGCGACTTCGTCGTCATCGTGAACGCGGGCAAGGTCGCGCTGACCGGCAACAAGCGCCAGACCAAGGTCGCTTACCGCCACTCCGGTTACCCGGGTGGTCTGAAGCGGGTCGGCTACGACGAGCTGCTCACCAAGCGGCCCGAGCGGGCCATCGAGCTGGCCGTGAAGGGCATGCTCCCGCACAACAAGCTGGGCCGTCAGCTTCTCAAGAAGCTGAAGGTCTACGCCGGTGCCGAGCACCCGCACACCGCGCAGCAGCCGGTGCCGTTCGAGATCAAGCAGATCGCGCAGTGAGCGCGGGCGAAGGAAGCAGCATGACCGACATCACCGCCACCGAGGTCGCCCCCGAGGCCACCGAGGCGCCGGCGCCCGTCGCGCGCGCGCCCCGTGGTGACCGCCCGATCCAGACCGTGGGTCGGCGCAAGGAAGCCATCGTCCGGGTCCGGATCGTCCCGGGCAGCGGCAAGATCACCTGCAACGGCCGCGACCTCGAGGCCTACTTCCCGAGCAAGGTGCACCAGCAGCTCATCAAGGACCCGCTGGTCACCGCCGAGAAGGCCGAGGCGTTCGACGTGATCGCCAACCTGCGTGGCGGCGGCACCACCGGCCAGGCCGGCGCGCTGCGGCTCGCCATCGCCCGGGCGCTGATCGTCAGCGAGCCCGACGACCGCCCGGCCCTGAAGAAGGCCGGCTTCCTGACCCGTGACGCCCGGGTCAAGGAGAGCAAGAAGTACGGCCTCAAGAAGGCCCGCAAGGCTCCTCAGTACTCGAAGCGCTGATCACCACAAGCGCCTTGTACTTCTGACGGACGGCCGGTCCGCTTCCCCTTCCCGGGAGGCGGACCGGCCGTTCCGCGTTTC
>NZ_JAGPXV010000975.1:0-1369 GCF_018070405.1 Micromonospora sp. D75 | reverse complement strand
CGCGCCAGCTCGTCCTCGCTGGCGCCCTCGGCCGCGGTCCGGACGATCACCCCGGCGCCGTCCGGCACCAGCTTCTTCAGCGCGTCCCGCAGCCGCTTACGCTCGGTGTCGGGCAGCTTGCGGCTGATGCCGGAGGCGTTGCCGTTCGGCACGTAGACCAGGTGCCGGCCGGAGAGCGCGATGTGACTGGTCAGCCGCGCGCCCTTGTGCCCGATCGGGTCCTTGGTCACCTGCACGAGCACCGAGTCGCCGGAGCGCAGCGCCTGCTCGATCGAGCGCGCCCGGCCCTCCAGGCCGGTGGCGTCCCAGTTGACCTCGCCGGCGTACAGCACCGCGTTGCGCCCGCGCCCGATGTCGACGAAGGCGGCCTCCATGCTCGGCAGCACGTTCTGGACCTTGCCCAGGTAGACGTTGCCGGCCATGGTGGCGGACGAGTTGCGGGTCACGTAGTGCTCGACCAGCACGCCGTCCTCGAGCACGGCGATCTGGGTGCGGTCGCCGCGCTGGCGGACCACCATCACCCGGTCGACCGCCTCACGGCGGGCCAGGAACTCCGACTCGCTCAGGATCGGCGGCCGGGTACGCCGCTGCTCGCGGCCGTCCCGGCGGCGCTGCCGCTTGGCCTCCAGCCGGGTCGAGCCGGAGACGCCCTGCACCTCGTCGACCGGCTTGCGCGGCTCACGGATCTTGACGACGGTGGGCACGCCGTCCTCGGCGGCGGTGTCCGCCTCCCCCGCGCCGCGGCGGCGACGGCGGCGACGGCGGCGGGTCATCCCCTCGCCGTCGGGCTCCTCGTCCTCGGCGGACTCCTCGGTCTCGTCCTCGGCGGTCTCGGCCGCGGCGGGCTCCTCGACGTCCTCGTCGTCGGCCTCGTCGGCGCCACCCTTGCCCCGGCCCCGGCCCCGGCGACCCCGGCGACGCCGCCGCCGGCCGGCGGCCGTCTCGTCGTCCTCGTCGATCTCGGCGGACTCCTCGGCCTCGGCGGCCGGCTCCTCCTCGACGACCTCCGGCTCGGCCTCGGCCTCGACCGGCTCGACCTCCCGGCGGGCGCGACGGCGGCGCCGGCCGGTCTCGACCGCTTCCTCGATCGGCTCCTCCGCCGCCGGGTACGTGACCTGGACGGCGGGCGCCTCGTCGGGCTGCGGCGCCATGAACAGGACGGTCGGCGCGGAGAGCGCGGCACGACGCCGCCGGGTGGTGGGCGGCGTCGGCTCGGCCGGCTCCTCGTCCACGCGCGGCACGGCGGCGCCCGTCGACACGACGCCCGTCGCGTCCGCCGGGCCGCCGCTGCGGGCCAGGTCGACCTCGTGGGTACGCGCACCCGCGGCGCTCGCGTCCTCGACGGTCCCGGCCTCGGCGTCCTCGTCCT
>NZ_JAGPXV010000974.1:0-1379 GCF_018070405.1 Micromonospora sp. D75 | reverse complement strand
GGGGTGGGTGGGGGGGAGATGGGTGGCTTTTGGGGAAACGGGCGCGGTTGGGGTTGGTTGTGACGTCTGATCGGTTGTGTCCCAGCGTGTTCCGGCGCGCTGTCACCTCGACCGGGAGTACGCGTGCTCGTCCTGCTGATCGTGCATCTGGTGGCGGCGCTGCTCGCCCCGCTGCTGGTCCGCCGGTGGGGTCCGCGCGCCTGCCTGCTGCTCGCGCTCGCCCCGGCCGCCACCGCGGTCTGGGCGGCGGCCCACACCGGGGCGGTACGCGACGGCGGCGCGGTCGTCGAGACGTACCAGTGGATCCCGGAGCTGCAGTTCGACGTGGCGCTGCGGGTCACCACGCTGTCCTGGCTGATGCTGCTGCTGGTCGGTGGCGTCGGCGCGCTGGTGCTCGTCTACTCCGCCCGCTACTTCGAGCCCGGGTCGGTCGGGCTGGCCCGGTTCGCCGCCGTCATGGTCGCCTTCGCCGGGGCGATGCTCGGCCTCGTCGTCTCCGACGACCTGCTGCTGCTCTACGTCTTCTGGGAACTGACCACAGTCTTCTCGTACCTGCTGATCGGGCACAGCACCGAGCGCCGGTCCAGCCGGTGGGCGGCCGCGCAGGCGCTCACCGTGACCACGCTGGGCGGCCTGGCGATGCTCGTCGGGTTCCTGATGCTCGGTCACCACGCGGGTGGCTACCGCTGGTCGTCGGTGGCGTCCGCGCCGCTGCCCGGCGGCGGATACCTGGCGCTGGCGGTGCTGCTCGTCCTCGCCGGCGCGTTGGCGAAGTCGGCGGTGTTCCCGTTCAACGCCTGGCTGCCGGTGGCGATGGCCGCGCCGACACCGGTCAGCGCGTACCTGCACGCGGCGGCCATGGTGAAGGCCGGCATCTTCCTCATCGGACTGCTCGGCCCGGCGCTCGCCGCGGCCGGACCGTGGCGGCCGGTCACCGTCGTCGCCGGGCTGGTCTCGCTGGTCCTGGGCGGCTGGGCGGCGCTGCGGCAGACCGACCTGAAGCTGCTGCTGGCGTACGGCACGGTCAGCCAACTCGGACTGCTCGCCGTGCTGTTCGGGGCGGGCACCCCGAAGGCGGCGCTGGCCGGCGTGGCGATGCTGGCGGCGCACGCGCTGTTCAAGGCGGCGCTGTTCCTGGTCGTCGGCATCCTCGACCACGAGGCGGGCACCCGTGACCTGCGGGACCTGTCCGGGGTGGGCCGGGCCGCGCCGCTGCTGGCGATCGTCGCCACGCTCGCCGCCGCCTCGATGGCCGGCGTGCCGCCGCTGCTGGGGTTCGTGGCCAAGGAGTCGGTGCTCGCCGCGTTCACCGGCGACCCGTTCGTGCTCGCCGTGCTGGTGGCCGGCAGCGCGCTCACCGTCGCGTACAGCATCAGGTT
>NZ_JAGPXV010000973.1:0-1390 GCF_018070405.1 Micromonospora sp. D75 | reverse complement strand
GCCAGGCCCACACCACCCGGCGCAGCCCGAGCAGCGCCGAGGCGAGCCCGAAGCCGTTGCCGACGATCTCCCGGACCAGCACCGGCGAGCCGGCCACGTGCACCTGGGCGTCGAGCAGCCAGCCGAGCGGGCCCATCACCGCACGCTTCCCGCGCCGCGGTCGCCGAGCAGCCGTTCGACGTACTTGGCCAGCACGTCGACCTCCAGGTTGACCGGGTCGCCGACCTGCTTCGTGCCGAGCACGGTGAGCTTGAGCGTGGTGGGGATCAGGCCGACCGAGAACCAGTCGTCGCCCGCCTCGGCGACGGTCAGCGACACGCCGTCGACGGTGATCGAGCCCTTCTCCACCACGTACCGGGCCAGCCCGTCGGGCAGCCGGAACCGGACCGTCTCCCACTGCGCGGCCGGCTCCCGGGCGACGATCTCGCCGACGCCGTCGACGTGGCCCTGCACCAGGTGCCCGCCGAGGCGGCTGTTGAGCGCGGCGGCGCGTTCCAGGTTGACCGGGTCGCCGGGGCGCAGCGCCCCCAGCGCGGTGCGGCGCAGCGTCTCGCCCATCACGTCGGCGGTGAACACCCCGCCGTCGACGTCGACAACGGTCAGGCAGACGCCGTTCACCGCGATGGAGTCGCCGTGCCGGGCGTCCGAGGTGACGAGCGGGCCACGGATGGCGACCAGGGCGGAGTCGTCGCCGGTCTCGGTGCTCCGGACGATCTCGCCCAGCTCCTCGACGATGCCGGTGAACATGTCAGGCCTCCCTCTTCCGGGGCAGCGCGGTGATCCGCAGGTCGGGACCGACCCGCGTAACGTCGGTGATCTCCAGATCGATGGCGTCGGCGATGGTGCTCACGCCGGCGTCGAGCAGCGCGGTCGGGCCGGCGCCGAGCAGCTTCGGCGCGACGTACCCGACGATCTTGTCGACCAGGCCGGCGGCGAGGAACGCGCCGGCCAGCGTCGGCCCGCCCTCCAGCAGCGCGGCCCGCACGCCGCGGTGGTGCAGCTCCGCGAGCAGCGCCGCCAGGTCGACCCGGCCGTCCGGCCCGGCGCCGACCTCCGCGGCGGTGGCCACCCAGGTGCGGGCGGCGCCGTCGCGGACCCGGGCCTCGGCCGGGGTACGCCCCGAGCTGTCCACCACGACCCGCAGCGGCTGCCGGATGGCCAGGGTGCCGTCGCGCAGGTTGCGGGCGGTGAGCCGGGGGTCGTCGGTGAGCACGGTGCCCACCCCGGCGAGCACCGCGTCGACGGTGCCGCGCAGCGCGTGCACGTCGATCCGGGCCGCCTCGGAGGTGATCCACATGCTGGTGCCGTCGGCGGCGGCCGAACGCCCGTCGAGCGTGGCCGCGTACTTCCAGATCAGGTACGGCCAGCCCCGGCGCATCGAGGTGAGCCA
>NZ_JAGPXV010000972.1:0-1391 GCF_018070405.1 Micromonospora sp. D75 | reverse complement strand
GACTGACCCTCCTCCTGCGCTCGCGATCTTGCACTTGCGGCCCACGTGATGCCGCTTATGCCCGTCTCGGGAGGGCCGCAAGTGCAAGATCGACGGGGTGAGGTGAGGGCGGGGGTCAGCGGGCGGCGTAGGTCTGGGTGCTGACCAGGTGGGCCGCGCCGATCAGGGCGGCGGTGTCGCCGAGGTCGGACAGGACGATCGGCAGGCTGCCGGTGGCCAGCGGCGTGGAGCGCCGGTAGACCACGCCCCGGATCTCGGCGAGCAGGACCGGCCCGATCCCGGCCGGCGCGCCCCCGATGATGACGATGGCCGGGTTGACGAAGCTGACCAGCCCGACCAGCACCTGCCCGAGCCGGCGGGCGGCGTCGCGGACGATGGTCTGCGCCGCCGGGTCGCCCTCGGTGGCCGCCGCCGCCACGTCGGCCACCGCCAGCGTCCCGGCCGCGGCCAGCCGGTCCGCGAGCACCGTCGAGCGCCCGGCCCGCGCGGCCGTCACCGCCTCCCGCGCCAGCGCGGCATCCCCGCAGTACGCCTCGACGCACCCGTTGTTGCCGCAGCCGCAGAGCGGCCCGTCCTCGCTGAGCTGGAGGTGGCCGATGTCGCCGGCCCCGCTGGCCGCGCCCCGGTAGAGCGAACCGGCGAGCACCAGCCCGCAGCCGACCGCGTCGCCCAGCTTGACGGCGAGGAAGTCGTCGAACGGGCGGCCGGTGCCGGCGTGCCGTTCACCGAGGGCCATCGCGTTGGCGTCGTTGTCGACCTGCACCGGGCAGCCCAGCTCGGCGGCGAGCGTGTCGCGTACCGGGAAGCGGTGCCAGCCGGGCAGGGCCGGCGGGGAGACCGGCGTGCCGTCGCGGACCTCGACCGGCGCGGGCAGCGCGACACCGACGCCGGTCAGCGACGTCAGCCCCGCCTCGACGCGCAGCTTGCCGAGCAGCTCGACCATGCGTCCGACCACCACGTCCGGGCCGAGCCGGACGTCCACCGGCTCGTCGTGCCGGGCCAGCGGGTTCAGCTCGCCGTCGGTGAGCGCGACCCGCAGCGTGCCGCCGCCGACGAGCACTGCGCCGAACCGGACCTGCGCGCCGATGCGCAGCAGCGACGACCGTCGCCCGCCCCGCGAGGCAGCCGGGCCGGCGCTCTCCACCAGGCCCAGCGCGGTCAACCGGTCCACCTCGGCGGCGAACCGGGCCCGCGGCAGGCCGAGGAGGTCGGTCAGCTCGACCCGGGACCGCGGGCCGTCGTCGCGCAGCAGGCGCAGCAGCCGCGCCTGATCCGCCGTTTCCGGTCCGACCATCGGCATGTGGTCACCTCCCCACGGAGAATGTGCCACATCGGCGCCCGAGCACACGGGAGCGGGCCGGTCACCCGGAGGTGACCGGCCCGCTGTCCGC
>NZ_JAGPXV010000971.1:0-1400 GCF_018070405.1 Micromonospora sp. D75 | reverse complement strand
TCATCGACAACGCGATCCTCGGGCCGCTGCGCAGCAAGCGCGTCGCGGCGCTCGACCGCATCGAGATCGCGTTCAACCGGGTCGGCGCGCAGCGCCCGAACCTGGACGCGCTGGCCACCTGCGGCCTGAACTGAACGCCCGGTCGCGGCCCGGCGGCGCGCATCCCGCCGGGCCGCGACCCGGGGTCACAGCGGTCCGAGGACGTCGGCCGGGTCGGCGTCCAGCGCCAGCGTCTCCCGCACCGAAAGAAGCTGCCGCTCCTCGTACCGGAAGTGCGACTCCATGATCGCCGCAACGCCCTCCAGGTGCCGGGCCAGCTCGTCGGGCGGGGCGTCGCGGGCCACCGCCGCACCCAGCCCGGCCAGCAGGTAACCGATCATCGAGTGGTCCTGTCGCAGCCGGTCCAGCGTCTCGCGCAGCTCCGGATGGCGCGTCGCGACCGCCGGGAAGAGACTGCGGTCCTCGCCCTCGTGATGCGCGGTCAGCGCCGCGCAGAACCCGTGGCAGAACAGCAGCAGGTCCCGTGTCGCGGGCCGTGCCGGCTCACCGGCGGCGAGCGCCCGCCGGGTCACCTCAAGCGCCTCGCGCAGCCGCTCGTGGACGGCGCGCATCTCCCGGCTCCAGGCCACCAGCCTGGTCTGTTCGCCCTCAGCCACGTGGCGAGGGCGAAGGGACGACGAGTGTCATCGTCGTGCTCCCTTCGATCCGGCGCCTCCATGCCTGACACGGTCTGCCACCGGCACGCGACGCTGCGCGGAGCCTAACCGGCGACGCCGGGAGCGATCAAGTAGTGCCAGCGCTACCCCGGCCCGGTAGCTGGTGGGATGGAACGCGGGACCGGTTCTGGCGAGGCTTGAGGCCGTACCCGTTCACCTCCGTCGAGGAGTTCCCATGACCCGCCGTACCTTCCCGATCGCCGTCGGCGCCACGGCCCTGCTGACCGTCACCGCGCTCGGTGTGCCCGCCGCGTCCGCCGCGACCACCGCCGCACGGCGTCCCGCCGCCGACGCCGTCCAGACGCGACTGGACGGCCTGGTCGCCGAGCACGGATTCCCCGGAGTGCTGGCCTCCGTACGCCGCGACGGCCGGGTGCGCGACTACACCGCGGGGGTCGGCGACCTGCGCACCGGCGCCGCGATCCCCCGCGACGCCCGGGTGCGCGTGGGCAGCAACACCAAGACGTTCACCGCGGTGGTCGTCCTCCAGCTCGTCGGCGAGGGCCTTGTCGACCTCGACGCCACCGTCGAGCGCTACCTGCCCGGGATGGTGCGCGCCAACGGCAACGACGGGCGGCGGATCACCGTACGGCAGCTGCTGCAGCAGACCAGCGGGCTGCCCGACTACGACGAGGTCGTGTTCAGCGAGGCGCAGGATCTGGTGGACCGCCGCAGCGACTACTT
>NZ_JAGPXV010000970.1:0-1402 GCF_018070405.1 Micromonospora sp. D75 | reverse complement strand
GGCCACCGAGCCCACCCCGTGGCCGGCCGTGGACCGGCCGCGTCGGGCGGCGGTGTCGTCGTTCGGGATCTCCGGCACGAACGCGCACGTGATCATCGAGCAGCCGCCCGCTGAGACGATCGAGGGTGAGGTCGTTGCCCGCGACGTGCCGCCGGTCGTGCCGGTGCTGCTGTCGGCCCGCGACGCCGCCGCGCTGTCGGCGCAGGCGGGCCGGTGGGCGCGCTGGCTGACCGCCGACGAGGCCCCGCGTCCGCTGGACGTGGCCTGGTCCTCCATCACCACCCGGCCCGCGCTGGAACACCGGGCGGTCGTCACCGCCGCCGACCGGGACGACCTGGTCGCGGCGTTGACCGCCCTCGCCGACGGCGACCCCACCGGTACGGTCGTCTCCGGCGCCACCGGCCAGCGCGGCCAGCTCGCGCTGCTCTTCTCCGGCCAGGGCGCGCAGCGCGCCGGGATGGGCCGGGAGCTGTCGGCCGGGTTCCCGGTGTTCGCCGCCGCGCTGGACGAGGTGTGTGCGCACCTCGATCCGCTGCTGCCGCGCCCGCTGCGGGAGGTGCTGTTCGCGTCGCCGGGGTCCGCCGAGGCGGAACTGCTGGACCAGACCGTGTTCACGCAGGCCGGGTTGTTCGCGGTCGAGGTGGCGCTGTTCCGCCTCGTGGAGTCGTTCGGGATCGTGCCGGACATGCTGGCCGGTCACTCGATCGGTGAGGTGACGGCTGCGCATGTCGCGGGCGTGTTGTCCCTGGCCGACGCGTGCCAGTTCGTCGCCGCACGGGGTCGGTTGATGCAGGCGCTGCCGACGGGCGGCGGCATGCTGGCCGTGGCCGCCGACGAGGCGGCGGTGGTGGAGTCGATCGCGAGGCTGACCGACCGGGTCGGCATCGCGGCCGTCAACGGGCCCACCGCCGTCGTCGTCTCCGGTGCCGTCGAGGCCCTGGACGAGGTGGAGCGGCACTGGCGCGACCGGGGCGTGCGCACTCGCCGGCTGACGGTGAGCCATGCGTTCCACAGTCCGTTGATGGCGCCGATGCTTGACGATTTCCGCGCGGTCCTGCACGGCCTCACCTTTGCCACGCCGCTGCTGCCGGTCGTGTCGAACGTGACCGGGGCCCTGGCCGGCGACGAGATCCGCACGGCCGACTATTGGGTGCGGCACGTGCGCGAGGCCGTGCGGTACGCCGACGGGATCACCGCTCTGCGGGCCGCCGGGGTGGACACGTTCCTGGAGGTCGGGCCGCAGAGCGTCCTGACCGCGATGACCGCCGACCTGCTGCCCGACGACGACGGTGTGCTGGCCGTCGCTGTGCAGCGCCGTGACCGCCCGGAGGCGCACGCGCTGCTGCACGCCCTGGCCGAACTGCACGTGCACGGGATGCCGGTGACCTGGACGCAGTGGTTC
>NZ_JAGPXV010000097.1:0-12976 GCF_018070405.1 Micromonospora sp. D75 | reverse complement strand
GTCAAGGGCACCGGCGTGGGTGGCCGCATCCGCAAGCAGGACGTGCTGGAGGCGGCGGAGAAGGCGAAGGCCGCCAAGCCCGCGCCGACCGCCGCCGCTCCGGCCGCGAAGGCGGAGGCGCCGGCCCAGCCGGCCGCCAAGCCGCAGCCGAGCGCCAAGCGGGGTACGACGGAGAAGCTGCCGCGTATCCGGGCCACCATCGCCAAGCGGATGCAGCAGTCGCTGCACGAGACGGCCCAGCTGACCACCGTGGTCGAGGTGGACGTCACCCGGGTCGCGAAGCTGCGGGCGCGGGCGAAGGAGTCGTTCCAGGCCAAGCACGGCGTGAAGCTGTCGTTCCTGCCGTTCTTCGCGCTCGCCGCCGTCGAGGCGCTCCAGACGTACCCGATCGTCCAGGCCAGCATGGACCTGGAGGGCGGGACGATCACCTACCCGGCCGCGGAGCACCTGGGCATCGCCGTGGACACCGAGCGCGGCCTGCTCGTGCCGGTCATCCACAACGCCGGTGACCTGAACATGGGCGGCATCGCCAAGCGGATCGCCGACCTGGCCGAGCGCACCCGGGCCAACAAGATCACCCCGGACGAGATGGCCGGGGCGACGTTCACGCTCACCAACACCGGCAGCCGGGGCGCCCTGTTCGACACCCCGATCGTGCCGTCGCCGCAGTCGGCGATGCTCGGCACGGGCGCTGTGGTGAAGCGCCCGGTCGTGGTGAACGACCCGGAGCTGGGCGAGGTCGTGGCGATCCGGTCGATGGTCTACCTGGCCATGTCGTACGACCACCGGCTGATCGACGGCGCCGACGCGGCCCGTTTCCTCACCGCGGTGAAGGAGCGGCTGGAGGCCGGCAACTTCGAGGCCGAGCTGGGTCTGTAGATCCGAGACGGCGAGGGGGCGCGCGGCGACATGCCGCGCGCCCCCTTCGTCGTCAGCGGCCTCAGCCCTTCAGGTGCTCCTCGGATACCGTCCAGAGCTGCTCGGCGGCCTCCGGGTCCCGGGCGTACGGCGCCCAGCCGGTCCGCGTGCCCGGCTGGTTCGGCCCGGCCTCCTGGCAGTCCTCGAAGTACCGGCCGCCGACGCCGTCGAGCAGCGGTGAGGTGGCGACCAGCACCGAGGTCGCCGCGCCCTGCTCCGGGGTCTTGAACGAGGCCGCGCCGCCACCGCTCTGCGCGCGCATCCGGGCCAACTCCTCCTCGGTGATGTAGCGCTGCAGGTTGGTCCGGATCGCGCCGGGCATCAGCGCGTTGGTCCAGATGCCGTCGTCGGCCCAGCGCCGGGTCGCCTCCACCGCGAAGAGCACGTTCGCGGTCTTGGACTGCCCGTACGCCAGCCACGGGTCGTACGGCCGCTGCCGGAAGTGGATGTCGGAGAACTCCACCGGCGACCTCAGGTGGGCGGCCGAGCTGACCGAGACGATCCGCGCGCCGCCGGCCGCGGCGAGCGCCGGGCGCAGTCCGGTGGCGAGCGCGAAGTGCCCGAGGTGGTTCGTGGCGAACTGCATCTCCCAGCCCTGCTCGGTACGCATCTCCGGGGAGGCCATGATCCCGGCGTTGTTGACGAGCATGTGCAGCGGCCCGTCCCAGTTCCGGACGAACGCGGCCACCGACGCGAGATCGTCCAGGTCGAGCGGGGCGACCAGGATCCGGTCGTTGCCGGTGGCGCCGGTGAGCTCGGCGGCGGCGCGCTGACCGGCCTCGGTGTTGCGGACGGCGAGGGTGACGTCCGCTCCGGCGGAGGCGAGCGCGCGGGCGGTCTCCACACCGATCCCGGAGGCGCCGCCGGTGACGACGGCCCGCCGGCCGGTCAGGTCCAGGTCGCGGACCACTTCCAGGGCGGTGGTCTCGGAGTCGAACGGGGTCGTGACTGGTGTCGGGGTTGTCATGGTCCATCCTTGTCGACGGCGACGCGGACCGATGTCCGCCCGCTACGATGAGAAGCGGAGGATCCTCCGTTACTTGCTCAGCATAACCGGAGGAGACTCCGGTTACCACCGACCCGGGCCCGCGACCCGGTCGAGCCGAGGAGGAACCGTGCCCGACCGACCGCTGCGCGCCGACGCGCTGCGCAACCGGCAGCGCCTGCTGGACGCCGCGGTGCAGGCGTTTTCCCAGGCGGGCGCGGAGGTAACGCTCGACCGCGTCGCCAAGGAGGCCGGGGTCGGGATCGGCACGCTCTACCGCCACTTCCCCAGCCGGGAAGCGCTCATCGAGGCGGCGTACCGCAACGAGCTGGAGAAGCTCTGCGACGCCGCCCCGGCGCTGCTCGCCACCCGGCCCGCCGACGTGGCGCTGCGCACGTGGATGGACCGGTTCGTCGACTACCTCGCCACCAAGCGGGGCATGGCCGACGCCCTGCGGCTGGTCATCGCCGCAGGCGCCAACCCGTACGCGCAGAGCCGCGACCTGCTGCTGGCCGCGCTCGGCGAACTCCTCGCCGCCGGCGCGGCGGCCGGTGCCGTACGCGCCGACGTGGCCGCCGCCGACGTGCTCGCCAGCCTCAGCGGGGTGTCCCTGGTGGCCGGCGAGCCGGACCAGCGCACCCAGGCCGGACGCCTGCTCGACCTGCTGATGGACGGCCTGCGCCACCGGACGGGCTGACCGAATCGGCCACCCGGCCCCACCTGCGCTGACAGACTCGGCCGGTGGGCTCGAACCGGTGGCGGGGACGCCTGGGGCCGGCGGTGCCGGTGGCCCCGGGCGCCCGCGTCGACCGGTTCGAGATCTTCTTCGACCTGGTCTTCGTCTTCTCGTTCTTCATCATCACCCGGGCCACCGCCCTGCAGGTGACCGGCGGGGCGCTGCTGCACGCGCTGCTGGTCCTCGCCGTGCTCTGGTGGTCGTGGGTGGTGCACAGCGTGGTCGCCACCCGGGTACGCCTCGGCGAAGGCTTCGTCCCGGTGCTCATGACAGTCGGCATGGCCGCGCTGTTCACGTTCGCGCTGTCGCTGCCGCAGGCGTTCCGGGACCCGACCGGCAACGCGGCCGGGCCGATGGTCGCGGCGCTCAGCTACACCGTCCTGCGGTTGATCCACCTGCTGCTGTACCGGCACGCGGTCCGGGACAGCCCGAACGAGCGCCGGCAACTCCTCCGGTTCGCCCCGGAACTGATCGGCAGCACCGCGCTGCTGCTGGTCGCCGCGCTGCTGCCGCCGAGGATCGACGACCTGTTCTCCGCGGCGGTGCTCCGCGACGTGCTGTGGGCGGTGGTCGTCCTGCTCCAGTACGGCACCGGCATCCTCGCCGGGACCTGGGGCTGGGGCGTCGCATCGGCCGAACACTGGACCGAGCGGTACGACCTGATCCTGATCATCGCGCTGGGCGAGTCCGTGATCTCGGTCGGCGTCGGCAGCAACCTGCTCGGCCAGCCGCCCACCTGGCCGGCCGTGACCGCGGCCGTGCTCGGCATCTTCTTCACCGCCGCGCTCTGGTGGGCGCACTACGACATGATCGGGCCGGCCGCCCGGATCGCGTTGCACGTCGCGCAGGACGGCCCCCGGGTGGCGATGGCCCGGGACGCGTACGCCTACCTGTTCCTGCCGATGATCGCGGGCATCATCCTTTTCGCGCTCGGCGCCGAGACGATAGTGCACGGCATCGCCGACCCGAACGTGCCGCCCAGCGAGCCGGGGCACGGGCCGAGCGTGCCGCTGCTGTTCGGCGGCGTGATCTGCTATCTCTGCGGCAACATGCTGTTCCAGCTCCGTACCCTGCGCACGCTGAGCTGGACGCGGGTCGCGACGGCGTTGCTGCTCGGCCTGAGCATCCCGGTCGCGGAACGGGTGCCGGGGCTGGCCGCGCTGGGCATGCTCACCGCCATCACGGTGGGTATGGTGGCCGTCGAAGTGATCGTCTTCGACGAGGGCCGGCGGGCCCTGCGGAAGCTGGTCTTCGAGGAACGCGCCAGCCACGAGGCGCACGAGGCGGCCTGGCGGGCCCGCTGGCACGAACGGCCCGACGACCGCGACGAAGGCGAGTGAACCACCGGCCCGCCGCCTCCGTGAAACCTGTCGGCCCCGCCGCGGGGCCACACCTGAGGGATACGGGGGCCACATGACCATCGACACCGTCCACGCCGGCGCGGCCGGCGCCTGGCAGCTCGGCGACCTGACCGTCAACCGGATGGGCCTGGGCGCGATGCGGCTGACCGCGAACGCCGACGGCAGCCCGAGCGACCGCGACCGGGCCGTCGCCGTGCTGCGCCGCGCCGTCGAGCTGGGCGTCAACCACATCGACACGGCCGCGTTCTACTTCTCGCCGCTGCGCTCGGCCAACGAGCTGATCAACCGGGCGCTGTGGCCGTACCCGGAGGATCTGGTCATCGTGACCAAGGTCGGGCCGGGCAAGGACCCGTCCGGGCAGTGGCTGCCGGCGGCCCGCCCGGACCAGCTGCGCGGCCAGGTGGAGGAGAACCTGCGCCAGCTCGGCCGCGACCACCTGGACGTGGTGAACCTGCGGGTGCACGGCCCGGAGCCGCTGTCCGAGCACTTCGGCGCGCTCGCCGAGCTGCGCGACGCCGGGCTGATCCGGCACCTCGGCGTCTCCGCCGTACGCCCCCACCAGGTCACCGAGGCGCGCGCCATCGCACCGGTGGTGTGTGTGCAGAACTCGTACGGCCTGGGCTACCGCCGTCAGCACGACGAGCTGATCCGTGACTGCGCCGCGCACGGCACCGCGTTCGTGCCGTTCTTCTCCCTCGTCACCAGCGGTCGGGAGGCCGGCGCGACCGGCGAGGAGCACCCGGAGGTGCTCGCGGTGGCCCGGGAGCACGGCGTGACGGCGGCCCAGGTCCGGCTGGCGTGGACGCTGGCCCGCGGCCCGAACGTGCTGGCCATCCCCGGCACCGGCGACCCGGCGCACCTGGAGCAGAACGTCGCCGCCGCCGCGCTGCGCCTCTCCCCCGCCGACCTGGCCCGCCTCGACGCCGTGTGACGTTCGGCCGTCGGCAGAATCGGCGCGCGCGGGGTGGCTCGCGGCCCGGCGCGCGCCGATGCTGAGGCGATGGCGACCTTCTCCGTACAGGCCCATCCCACCGACGCGGCGAGCTGGACCGAGCTGGCCCGCACCGTCGAGGCGGCCGGTTTCGACGCGCTGTTCGCCGCCGACCATCCGGGCGACTGCGCGTCGCCGTTCGTCGCGCTGGCCGCCGCCGGAGCCGTGACCAGCACGCTGGGCCTCGGCTCGTACGTCTCCAACGCCGCTGTCCGGGAACCGATCCTGCTCGCCGCCGACGTGGCCACGCTGGACGTGGTCTCCGGCGGGCGGGCCCGGCTCGGGCTCGGCGCCGGCCACACCCCGGCCGAGTGGCGGGCCGTCGGGCGCGAGCGCCCGGACGTCGCCGCCCGGGTCCGCCGCTGCGTCGCAGTGGCCGAGGCGGTACGGGCGCTGCTGGCCGGCGACGAGGTCACTGTGGACACCGAGGAGCTGACCGCGTACGCGGCACGCCTGCACCGGCCGCGCCCGGTGCAGGACCGGATCCCGCTGACCGTCGGCACGGCCAACTCGACGCTGCTGCGCTGGGCCGGGAAGCACGCCGACGTGGTCGGTCTGACCGGCTTCGGCCGCACCCTGGCCGACGGCCACCAGCACAGCGTCCGGTGGCGGGCCGACCAGATCGAGGCGCAGCTCGCCCACGTCGCGGCCGGAGCGGCCGGCCGGGAGACGCCGCCGCTGCTGGAGGCGCTGGTCCAGCACGTCGCGGTCACCGACGACGCCGAGGCGGCCGCCGCCACAACTGCCGCCGAGACCGGGCTCACCCCGGCGGAGGTGCTGGCCACCCCGTTCGTGCTGGCCGGCACGCCCGACGAGATCGTCGCGGCGGTGGCCGGGCACGAGCGCCGCTGGGGCGTCACCCACTTCGCGGTACGCGCCGACGCGGTGGCGCCGCTCGCGCCGCTGCTGCCCCGGCTGGCCGGAAAAGCGCTGGACTTCGAGCACACTCGAAAGTGAACACTGGGCGCATGACGACGACACGACGGCTGGGCCGCAGCGGCATCGAGGTCAGCGCGATCGGCATGGGCTGCTGGGCGATCGGCGGTCCGCTCTGGGACGGCACGCAGCCGCTGGGCTGGGGCGAGGTGGACGACGACGAGTCGGTGCGTACCGTCCACCGGGCTCTCGACCTGGGCGCGACGCTGTTCGACACCTCCAGCAACTACGGCGCCGGGCACAGCGAGCGGGTACTCGGGCGCGCGCTGGCGGGCCGCCGGGACCGCGCGGTCATCGCGACCAAGTTCGGCTATCCCACCGACGAGGAGACCCGCCAGGCGCTCGGCGAGGACGCCAGTCCCGAGTACGCGCGGCGCAGCCTGGAGGGTTCGCTGCGCCGGCTCGGCACCGACCACGTCGACCTCTACCAGCTCCACCTGGGCGGCCTGCCGGTGCCACGGGCGCTGGACCTCGTCGGCACGCTGGAGGACCTGGTCGCGGAGGGGAAGATCCGGGCGTACGGCTGGAGCACCGACGACCCCGCCTCGGCGCGCGCCTTCGCCGAGGCGGGACCGCACTGCGCGGCGATCCAGCACGACCAGTCGGTGCTGCGGGACAACGCCGCCATGCTCGCGGTGTGCGCGGAGTTCGACCTGGCGAGCCTCAATCGAGGGCCGCTGGCGATGGGCCTGCTCACCGCGAAGTACCAGGACGCGCCGACCGCCCGGGGCGGCGACGACGTGCGTGGTGTGGCACCGGAGTGGCTGGACTGGTTCACCGGCGGCGTACCGCGCGCCGAGTGGGCGCAGCGGGTGGCCCGGGTCCGTGCGGCGCTGACCGCCGACGGCCGCACGCTCGCCCAGGGCGCGCTGGGCTGGCTGCTCGCCCGCAGCCCGCACACGCTGCCGATTCCCGGCTGCCGGACCGTGGCGCAGGCCGAGGAGAACCTGGGAGCGCTGGCGTACGGGCCGCTGCCGCAGGCCGCGTTCGCCGAGGTGGAACGCCTGCTCGCCGACCTGCGCACCGCCCCGGCCGACGCCTGACCGCTCTGTCCCGCCGCGGGGGGCCGCCTCAGAGGTGCCGGCGGACCTCCGCGGCGAACCGGGGCAGGCCGGTGCGTCCCAGCAGTACGAGCAGACCCGGTACGGTCGTCGGCTCCCTGCGGTAGGCGGCCGCCTGGCGGTGCAGGACGTCCAGTGTCTGCCCCGGGTAGAGGTCCAGCTGGTCGAGCAGGAAGTCGTCCGGGTGCATCGCCACGATGTCGAAGGACTTGAGCGACGCCTCGGGAAAATCACCGACGTTGAACGTGACCAGCACTTCCGCGTTCGCCCGGACGGCGGCAGCCAGCACGTGCCGGTCCTTGGGATCGTTGGACATGCCGTCGATGAGCGACTCGTACCCGCTGACCATGGCGTCCGGGAACGCCTCGGACATCTGGCCGATCCGGCGGTCGACCCGCTCCTCCGCGATGCCTCGTGCGATCAGGTTGCGTCGCAGCTCGTCAAGGACGTCCCTGGACCAGAGGGGCCGGTAGGCGGCGACCTCGGCCAGCCGCAGCAGGGTGTCGCAGAGATGCGCCGGGTAGAGGACGCAGGTGTCGAGAAAAGCCGGGAACGCCACTCAGGTCACGCTCATCTCGTCCTGCGCGGTGTGGCCGTCGCGTCGTACAGGCCGTCTTCCTCGGCTTCGGCGGTCATCCGGTCGAGCGTCCGGCGGCGTGCCTGCCGGGTCCGCTCCTGGTAGTCGAGAACGTCCCGGAGCATGACTCGCCGGTGACGGCCGCGCATCGTGTGCGGCATCTCGCCCTCGGACAGCAACCGGACCAGCGTGGGCCGGGAGATGTTGAGCAGGTCTGCCGCCTCCTGGGTCGTCAGCATCGTGTTGTGCGGTGCGATGGAGATCGCAAGCCCTTCGGACAGTGCCGTCACCACGTCCCGCAGCACTCCGTACAACTCGTCGGGGATCTCGATCTCGGACCCGTCCGGCCCGACCAGCCTGGCCCGCGCACGACCGCTGGCGCTCCGCAGTTCGTGCACGAACCGGGCCAGCTCAGCCGGGTCGTCCGGAGGAAGGACGGTACGTTCACGCAGCGCGCTGCTCATGACCACAAGGGTATCGCTATTCGAAAAAAACGCAACGCGTTCAGCGCGCGTGACGGGTGGGCGTGACGAGTGAGTGATTTCGCTCCACGCATCCGAATAGCGCCGCGTACTCGAAGATGTGAGCATGCGGATCCTCATGGCCGGCGTGTCCGGCTTCCTCGGCACCCGACTGGTCGACTGCCTCACCGCGGACGGCCACCAGGTCACCCGCCTGGTCCGCCGCCCACCACGCACACCCACCGAGCGCCAGTGGAACCCGTCCGCCGCGCAACTGGACCCGCAGTGCGTCGCCGAGGCGGACGCGGTGGTGAACCTGGCCGGGGCCGGGGTGGGCGACAAGCGCTGGAACGACGAGTACCGGAAGCTGATCCGGACCAGCCGCGTGGACAGCACCACCACGCTCGCCATCACGATCGCCGGTCTGCCCGCCGCGGACCGGCCCGCGGTGCTGCTGAACTCCTCAGCGGTCGGCTGGTACGGCAACACCGGTGACCGCGCGGTCACCGAGGAGGCGCCGGCCGGTGAGGGGTTCCTCGCCGACGTCTGCCGGGTGTGGGAGGACGCGACCCGGCCGGCCGAGGACGCGGGCGTACGGGTGGTGCGGCTGCGTACCGGACTGCCGCTGCACCGCGACGGCGGCCTGCTCAAGCCGCAGCTGCTGCCGTTCCGGCTCGGCGTCGGCGGCAAGCTGGGCAACGGGCGGCAGTGGCTGCCGTGGATCTCGATGCGGGACTGGCTGAACGCGGCGAAGTTCCTGCTCGACCGCGACGACGTGGCGGGCCCGGTCAACGTGGTCGGCCCGGCGCCGGTCACCAACGCCGAGTTCACCCGGGAACTCGCCCGTCAGCTGCACCGCCCCGCGATCATGCCGATCCCGGCGGTGGCGCTGAAGGTGGTGCTGGGCGGCTTCTCGCAGGAGGCGCTCACCAGCACCCGGGTGCTGCCGGGCGTACTCGACAAGTCCGGCTTTCCCTGGACGCATCCGGACCTGCCGGGCGCGCTGCACGCCGCCCTCACGGAGTGAGCCCGCGAGGGCGGCGCGGCGTGGCCGTTCAGCAGCCGATCACCCAGTACGCGGGCCCGGTCTGCTTGAGCGTGCTCGTGTAGAAGGTGTTGTAGAGGCCCATCCGCTGCCCGCTGCCCAGCGCGTAGGCGTACCCGCCGGACTGGTAGGCCCGCCCGGCCACCACGTGCGCGTAGTTGCTGGCGGTGACGCAGACCGGCGCGCCGGTCGGCGAGGGCGTGGGCGAGGGCGACGCGGTGGGCGTGGGTGACGCGGTCGCCGTCGGGGTCGGGCTCGGCGAGGCGCCGCCACCGCCGAGCCCGAAGAAGAGCGCGTCCCGGTACGTCGAACAGATGGTGTCCAGGAAGTACGCCCCGGCGGTGCCGCACTGGTCCGCGCCGGTACCCGGGTCGACGGGGGTGCCGTGGCCCATGCCGGAGACCCGGTAGAGGCGGACCTGGTCGTTGCCGTAGACCTCCAGGCTCGTGCCGGACGGCAGCATGGACGTGCTGGTCGGGGTGGTCGACAGGCCCAGCACGTTCGTCCACTGGTCCCGGGACTCGGCGGCGTTCGCGGTCGCCACAGTGGTGTCGCTGGTGCCGTGCCAGATCGCCACCCGGGGCCGCTTGCCGGTGTAGCCGGCGTACGCGCCGCGGACCAGGTCGCCCCACTGGGCCGGGGTCTTGTCCGCACCCGGGTTCATGCAGCTGAACGCCGTGACGGTGCTGGTGGCGCAGCGGTACGGGATGCCGGCGATGATCGAGCCGCCGGCGAAGACGTCGGGGTAGGCGGCGAGCATGGCCGCGCTCATCGCGCCGCCGGCGGAGAGGCCGCTGACGTACACGCGGGCGCCGTCGGTGCCGTAGGTGGTCCTGGCGTAGTCGACCATCTGCTTGATCGACAGCGCCTCGCCCTGGCCGCGGGCGGTGTCACCGGTCTCGAACCAGTTGAAGCAGGAGTTGGCATTGTTGCCGCTGGGCTGCTGCGGCGCGATGAGCGTGAACTTCCACTGGTCGGCGTACTTCTGCCAGCCGGAGTTGGCGACGTAGGTCGAGGCGTTCTGCACGCACCCGTGCAGCAGCACCACGGCGGGCGCGCCGGCCGGCAGGCCGTCCGGGCGGTACGCGTACATGGTCAGGTTTCCGGGGTTGGAGCCGAAGCCGGTGACCTGGGTGAGCGTGGCGGCCTGGGCGGGAAGGGCGGCGACCAGCGCGGTGGCCGCGGCCAGCACGACCCCGGCCGCCGCCCCGGCGACGCGGGCGATGAGGGATGAGGAGCGGGGCACGGGAACCTCCCGATCGTGGAATGTGAACTGAGTCACCTCCGGGTTGCCGCGACGTTACGGCTGTGTTTCGTCACACCGGAATGGCCGCCGCTCACACATTCACGACCGCCGAAGTGTGCGGGTGAGTTTCGTGTCCGGGCGGTCTGCCCAGGTCCGGTTGGTAACGTCCGCTGCGTGCCGTCCTCCCCGTTCCTGGCCACCGGGCCGTCGACGACCCGCGTCCGTGACCGGCGGGCCGACCTGCTGGTGACGCTCGCCGCGCTGGCCCTGGCCTTCTGGGTCACCAGCGGCATGTGGCGTGATCCCAACAGCCGCGCCATCACCGTCAACTCCAGCGACCAGGCGCTGTTCGAGTGGCTGCTGGCGTTCGGCGGGCACGCGCTCACCCACGGGGAGAACCCGCTCTACACCACGCTGATCAACGTCCCGGACGGGGTGAACCTCGCGGTGAACACCTCGATCACCGTGTACGCGGCGGTCTTCGCGCCGCTGACGTACCTGATCGGGCCGCCCGCGACGTTCCTGGTGATCCTCACGCTCAACCTCGCCGCCACCGCGGTGGCCTGGTACTGGCTGCTGAGCCGGTACCTGGTGCGCAGCCGGCTGGCCGCCGGTGTGGGGGCGCTGTTCATCGCCTTCTGCCCGGCGATGGTGTCGCACGCCAACGCGCACCTGAACTGGACCGCCGGCTGGCTGGTGCCGCTGCTGATCTGGGGCGTGTTCCGGCTGCGCCGCCCCGGCCGCGCGGTCACCGGCGGGATCGTGCTCGGGCTGCTGGTGGCGGCCGCGTTCTCGATCGCCGCCGAAGGGCTGTTCTTCACCGCGCTGGCGCTCGGCGTGTTCCTCGCCGTCTGGGCGCTGCACCCGGCCCGGTGGCCGGAGGCACGCGCCGCGCTGCCCCGGATGGCGGCCGGGCTCGGAGTCACCGCGCTCGTCGCCGGAGCGCTGCTGGCGTACCCCCTCTGGCTGCACTTCCTCGGGCCGCAGCGGTTCCACGGCACCGGCTTCGATCCGCTGATCCACTCCGAGGACATCGCCGCGTACGGGTCGTACCCGCGCCGGTCGCTGGCCGGCTGGGCCGGGTGGGGCACCTCGCTGGCGCCCAACCCGACGGAGGAGAACTCGTTCTTCGGCGTACCGCTGCTCGTGCTCGGCCTGGCCTGCTTCGCGCTGCTGTGGTGGCGCGCGGACCGAGCGTTCCGGGCCACCCTCGCGGCGCTCGGGGTGACCGCGGTGGTCTTCGCGGTGCTGTCGTGGGGGCCGACGGTGAAGTGGAACGGCCGCCGTTTCGACCAGACGCTGCCGTTCGGGGTGCTGGACAACCTGCCGGTGATCAACGCGGCGCTGCCGTCGCGGCTGGCCCTTGTCGTCGCGCCGGTGATCGGCCTGCTGCTGGCGTACGCGATCGACTCGCTGCGCGCCCGGCCGCCCCGGCGCCGCGCCGTCGGCGTGGCCTGGGCGCTCGGGTTCGTCGCCGCGCTGCTGCCGCTGGTGCCGACGCCGCTGTTGACCAGCGTCCGTGAGCCGATTCCGCGGTTCATCACCAGTGGCGCCTGGCAGCGCTACGTCCCGCCCGACGGGGTGCTGACCCCGCTGCCGCTGACCGTCGACGTGTACCCGGACGGGCAGCGCTGGCAGGCGTACGCGCTGGCCCACCGGCAGGGTGAGTTCCGCATCCCGGCCGGGTTCTTCCTCGGGCCGGGCGGGCCGGAGGGCCGGGGCCGGATCGGGCCGGTGCCGCGCACCTTCGACTCGCTGATGGACCAGGCCGGCCGGACCGGGCTGGTGCCGATCATCACCGACGGCAGCATCCGCGAGTCCCGGGCGGACCTGCGCCACTGGGGCGTGCGGGCGGTGGTGCTGCCGGACCGGGTGCACGGCGCGAAGTACGACGTCGACGAGGACGCGCTGCGGCGTACCGCCACCGCGCTGCTCGGCGAGCCGGAGCGGGTGGAGGACGTCTGGCTGTGGCGGGTGCCGGACTGACCGCCACCTCGGCCCGATGGCGACGAGGCTCACGGGTCCGGTTCCCGGGGGGCGGGACTAGGCTGGACGGGTGAGCGTGACGACTTCCGGGCTGACCGCCGTCCGCGCCGGCCTGCTCGACTACCAGGCCGCCTGGGACGAGCAGCGCCGGCTGCACGAGGCGGTGGTGGCCGGCGAGCAGGGCGACACGGTGCTGCTGCTGGAGCACCCCAGCGTCTACACCGCCGGCAAGCGCACCGAGCCGTGGGACCGCCCGATGGACGGCACCCCGGTGGTGGACGTGGACCGCGGCGGGAAGATCACCTGGCACGGTCCGGGGCAGCTCGTCGGCTACCCGATCGTCCGGCTGCCCGACCCGGTCGACGTGGTCGCGTACGTCCGCCGCACCGAGCAGCTGCTGATCGACGTGTGCGCCGAGTTCGGGCTGGCCGCCGGCCGGGTCGAGGGGCGCTCCGGCGTGTGGGTGCCGGAGGACGACAGGGGCCCGGCCCGCAAGGTGGCCGCCATCGGCATCCGGGTGGCCCGCGGCGTCACGCTGCACGGCTTCTCCGTCAACTGCGACTGCGACCTCGGCTTCTTCGACCGGATCGTGCCCTGCGGCATCCGCGACGCCGGGGTCACCTCGCGGACCGCCGTGCTGGGCCGGCCGATCACCGTCGCCGACGTGCTGCCG
>NZ_JAGPXV010000969.1:0-1405 GCF_018070405.1 Micromonospora sp. D75 | reverse complement strand
CCTGCCGTACGAGGCGGACAGCACCACCCGGCTGCTCGGGCCGGGGGGACGCCGGCCCGAGCCCCGGCCGCTGCCCGACGTTCCCGGGCTGCCGCCCGAGGTGGCCGACCTGTGCCGCAGCTGCCTCGACGCCGACCCGGCGGCCCGGCCGACCAGCCCGATGGCCGCGCTGCTGCTGGCCGAGGCGGTGGACGCCCGGGTGTACGTGCCGATGAGCGCGGTGCTGCCCCGCCAGCGCGCGGAGCAGGTCTCGCCGTGGACCAGCCGGGCGGCCGCCGAGGCCACCGAGGCGATGGCCGTCGACGCCGCGCCGAGCGGCCGGGTCGGCTGAGCGCTCCTACTGCCCGCCCGGGCGCGGTTTCGCTGCTCGGGGTCCGGGAACGCGGTCCGGTGAGTGACGGGAGGAACGCGATGCCGGAGCCGAGACGGCCACGGCGACCGCGGCGGGCGGTCACGTACGCACCGACGACGGCGGTCTCTCCTCCGCCCTGGCGTCCCCGCTGGCGCCGCACTGCACCGGTCTGACGCCGGAGCAGCTCCTGGCCGCGGCGTTCGCCTCCTGCCTGCACCACGCAGCTGTGGAGGCGGCCGGGGAGATCACCGACGAGGCGCACACCGTGCAGGTGACCGCAGAGGCGAAACTGGGCCGCGACGACGACGGCCGTTACCGGGCCGACGTGCACGCCGAGATCTCCTCGGCGGGACTGACCCGGGATCAGCTGGCCGACCTGGTCGCGTACGCCGACCGGCTCTGGCCGTTCTCCAGCGGCGACCCGAGCCGGCACCGGCTCACGGTGACCCCGGCGGAGAACGGCCGGCACTGAGCGCTCACCAGCGGAAGCCGGCGGTCACCGCGCGGTGGTCGCTGTCCGGGGTGTGCAGCACCCCGGCAGTGGTGGGGGTGAGTCCCCGGTAGAGGACGTGGTCCGGTCGGGTCACCGGCAGCTCCGCCGGCCAGGTGAAGCCGAATCCCTGCCCGGCCTCGGCCTGAGCGTCGCGCAGCAGCCGGGTCAGCGGGTCGAAGACCCGGTCGGTGGTGGCGGTGTTCAGGTCGCCGAGCACCACCAGCCGCTCCGCCGGGTCGGCGCGTACGGCGTCGGCCAGCGCGGCGACGGTCTGGTCCCGGGTGGCGGTGTGCCCGGCGCGCGCGGAGCCGAGGTGGACGACGTACACGGTCAGGTCGCCCCGGGGGGCGGCCACCACGGCGCGCAGCGCGCGGTCCCAGCCCAGCCCGGTGTCGATGCCGTGCGCCTCCCGGATCGGCCACCGACTCCACAGCGCGACCGTCGACACCACCGCGCGGTGCGGGTACCGGCCGGCGAGGACCGGCGCCACCCGGTCACCGTCGGCGACCTCCTGGAGCCCGATCAGGTCCGGTCCGTCGCCGGCGAGCGCGCCCACCGAG
>NZ_JAGPXV010000968.1:0-1406 GCF_018070405.1 Micromonospora sp. D75 | reverse complement strand
CCCGACCACCGGGCGGTGGTGGTCGGGGGCCGCGGTTCCGATGCGGCGGTCAGCGGGCGGAGAACGCCAGCGTGTACTCGCCGGAGCCGGACAGTCCGGTCACCCGGTACCGGTAGGCGCCGGCCGGGCCCTCGACGGTCAGCCGGGCCACACCGTCGGCGCTGGTGGCGCGGGCGACGGTACGGAACGCGCCGTTGGTGAAGCGTTGCAGCTCCAGCGTCACCCGGACGCCGTCCGGCGCGGCCAGGCACGCCTCCTGGGTGCCGCCGGGCACCCGGAAGAAGCGCCCGTCCGGCTGCACCTGGACCCGCCCGGCGGCGATCCGGCCGCTCCGGCTCACCTGGCCGGCGCACTCGGTGTCACCGGCCGGCGGGGTCGGCGGGACGGTCGACGGCGGGGCGGTCTCCCCGCCACCGGCGGGCGGCTGCGTCGGGGCCGGCTGGCCACCGGCGGTGACGAGCGTGAGGTTGTTGCGCTGGAGGATCTCGTTGACCGGCTGGAAGAACGTGACCCCGCCCCGGGTGCAGTCGCCGGAGCCGCCGGAGGTGACGCCCTGCGCCTGGTCGCCGGAGAGCCACGCGCCGCCGGAGTCGCCCGGCTCGGCGCAGACGTTCGTCCGGGTCAGCCCGGTGACAGTCCCCTCCGGATAGTTGACAGTGGCGTTCTTGGCCTGGACCAGGCCGCAGCGGGTGCCGGTGGTGGAGCCGGACCGGCAGATCGAGGCCCCGACCGGCGCCTCGGTGGAGCCGTTGACCGCCACCGTGCGGCCGTCGCTGAAGTCGGTCACCACGCCCTGCGGCGTCCAGTCGCCGTTCACCCGCACGAACGCCCAGTCGTCGCCGGGGAACGAGGAGGCCGCGAACGTGCCCTGGGCGACCCGGTTGGATCCGGTGGTGCGGTCCCCCGGCCGGCCGCAGTGCCCGGCGGTGACGAATCCGCCCACCACCGAGAAGCCGACCGAGCAGCGGCCGGCGTTGTTGATGAAGAAGGCGTCGCCGCCCCGCACGTCGAACAGCGGGCGCGGGGCCTCGTCGGCGGTGCGTACCCGGACCATCGCGGTCTTCGACCCAGCGGCCGCGGCGAACCGGCGGCCGTCGGCCTCCGCGCCCGGACGGGCGACCACCACCACCGTGTTGTCGGTCACGTCGACGTACCAGCCGGCGATGTCCGGGCTGGCCGCGCCGCCCGCCGCGTCGAGCCGGGACTTCACCGCGTCCAGCTCGGCGACGCCCCGGGCGACCCGCTTCGGGACCGCGCCGGCCGCCTTGACCCGCGCCTCGCCGGCCGCGTCGGCCACCGCCACGGTGAGCGTCGCGCCGTCCGCGCTGAGCCAGCTGCCCCCGTAGCCGGCGCCGAGTTCGGCACGCAGCCGGGTGACCGTGCCGGCCGCCCACCGCTCGGTGCGC
>NZ_JAGPXV010000967.1:0-1408 GCF_018070405.1 Micromonospora sp. D75 | reverse complement strand
CGCCGGCCCGCTCCACCGCGTACGGCTCGCCGCTGGGCTGCCACGGCTGGTACGGCGGGTCGACGTCGTCGGTCATCCGCACCGGCACCTCGTGCCCGGGTCGCCGCCGCGCGGCCAGGTCCCGCCAGCCGGGCGGGGTGAGCGTGGCCGGGTCGACCGGCTCGCCGGTGGCGATCGCGAGCAGGTGCGTCCAGGCCCTCGGCACCACCTCGACCAGCGCGTACCCGCCGCCGCCGGTGGCGATCCAGCGGCCGTCGCACAGCTCGTCGGCGAGCGCGCGCAGCGAGCGGTAGGTGGCCCGCTGCCCGTCCACCGACAGGTGCAGGTCGGCCAGCGGATCCTTGCGGTGTCCGTCGGCGCCGCACTGGGTGACAAGCACCTGCGGCCGGTACGCGCGCAGCACCGACGGCACGACCGCGTGGAACGCGCGCTGCCAGCCGGCGTCGCCGACTCCGGGCGGCAGCGGCACGTTGACGGCGGTGCCCTCCGCGCCCGGCCCGCCGGTCTCGTCCGGGAACCCGGTGCCGGGGAACAGCGCGAGCGGCGTCTCGTGCAGGCTGATGGTGAGCACCCGCGGATCGCGGTAGAAGATCTCCTGCACGCCGTCGCCGTGGTGCACGTCCACGTCCACGTACGCGATCCGCTGCGCGCCGAGGTCGAGCAGGCGGGCGATGGCCACGGCCGGGTCGTTGTAGACGCAGAAGCCGGCGGCGCGGGCGGGCATGGCGTGGTGCAGCCCGCCGGCCACGTTCACGGCGCGGCGGGCGTCGCCGCGCCAGACCGCCTCGGCGGCGGCCACTGTGGCGCCGGCGATCAGCGCGCTCGCCTCGTGCATGCCGTCGAAGACCGGATTGTCCGAGGTGCCCAGGCCGAACCCGGCGAACAGCGGGTCGCGCGGCGCGGCCCGGACCGCGTCCAGATAGGCCGGATCGTGGACGCGGGTGAGCAGCGCGTCGTCGGCCGGCTCGGGCTTGACCAGCCGCACGCCGGGCCGGTCCAGCACGCCCAGCTCGCGGGCGAGCGCCATGGTCAGCTCGACCCGGACCGGGTCCAGCGGATGGTCGCCCATGTCGTAGGTGAGGAGAGCCTCGTCCCACACCACCACCGTGTCGTCGGCCATGCGGCCATCGTCGCACGTGGGCCCGGGTGCGCCCACCTGACGTACGCTCACCGGCCGGACGTGCCACCGGTGGCGACCGGACGGTCCGGGTCGGCCACCCACTCGCTCCACGAGCCGACGTACAGCGCGGCGTCCGGGCGGCCGGCCAGGTGCAACGCGAGCACGGCCTGCGCGGCGGTCACCCCGGAGCCGCAGTACGCGCCGACCGGCGCGCCCGCGTCCACCCCGGCGGCGGCGAACCGCTCCCGCAGCGCGTCCGCGTCCGGGAACCGGCCCTGCGTGACGTAC
>NZ_JAGPXV010000966.1:0-1415 GCF_018070405.1 Micromonospora sp. D75 | reverse complement strand
GAGGAGCCGTCGAAGGCGAGGCCGTCGGTGAACACGCTGTCGTCGAACGACTCGACCGGCAGGTTGAAGTGCTGCATCACGCCGGGCAGGTCACAGAAACGTACGTCGACGAACTTCACGTCCTCGTTGGCGAGGTATCGCAGGAGTTCCTCGGAATTGGCGAACACACGTCCTCCTGGCAGGTCCACTCCGGTAGCTAACTACTGGCGACGCTATGGCCGGGGGGTTGCCCGGCCGTGTCTCGTCTGTTTCCGCCGTGTTACGTCGCTTGCGGAGCGTCACTCCGGCACGCTCTGGTGGCGAATGTCGGATTTTTCGTCAGGGGTTGCGGCGGCGCTACCCTGGCCGCTGTGACCGATACCGCCGCCACACCGGTGCCGCCCGCCGCCGACCCCGCCTTCACTCCGCCCAGCCTCGGCCGCCGCTTCGGTGCCCTGATCATCGACTGGGTGCTGTGCCTGATGGTCGCCCGGGCCTTCTCCGACCCGGTCCGCGACGGCTGGCCGCCGGTCCTGGTGCTGATCCTGGAGTACGGCTTCTTCATCGGCCTGTTCGCCCAGACCCCCGGCATGTACCTGACCCGGCTGCGCTGCGTCGCCTGGGCCGACGGCGGCCGGATCGGGCTGCTCCGCGGGCTGCTGCGCGGACTCCTGCTGGCCCTCGTCGTGCCGGCCCTGCTCATGGACGAGCACAAGCGCGGCCTGCACGACCGGCTAGCCGGCGCCGTCGTCACCGACGCGCCGCGCCGCTGACCCGCACAAGAAAGGAGCCGGCCCCGCACGGGACCGGCTCCTTCTCGCGTACGCCGAAGGTCAGCGACCCCGGGTCTGCCGGAACGCGCCACGCGGCGGCCGCATGTTCTTCGGGACCGCGCCCTTGGGCATCTGCGGCCGCGCGGTCAGCGCCTTGAGCCGCTTGTCGAGCGCGTTGACGTCCTTCGGGGACAGGGCGCGGGGCAGCCGCATCAGCGTCATCCGCAGCTTGCGGACCGGCAGCTCACCCTCGCCCTGCCCGATCACGTAGTCGTGCAGCGGCGCCGTGCCGATCACCTTCGCCAGCCGGCGCTTCTCCTGGCCGAGCAGGCCACGCACACGCTGCGGGTTCCCCTCGGCCAGCAGGATCACGCCCTGGCGGCCCACCACCAGGTGCACCATGTCCATCTGCGTGGTGGAGCTGACCGCCGGGGTGACCCGCCAGTCGCCGCGCATGCTCTCCATGATCTGCGCCGCCGCGCCCGGCTGCCCCTCCGCGGCGTTCATCATCGCCTTGTTGGAGCGCAGGTTGAGCACGATCAGCACGGCCAGCAGGGCGAGCAGGATGCCGATCGGCAACCAGATCCAGCCCCAGGCGATCACCGCGACCACGGTGAGCGCGAGCGGGATCAGCACCGCCGCCGCCGTCAGCGGCGGCGGTGC
>NZ_JAGPXV010000965.1:0-1423 GCF_018070405.1 Micromonospora sp. D75 | reverse complement strand
GACCGGCTGCGGATCCTGGGCACCGCCCGCCGCTTCGATCCGGCCGCGCTCGACGCCTGCGACCCGGCCACCGTGATGTCGCTGCTCGACCTGCCGCCGGTGGCGCTGTGGGCGATCGAGCCGGACGAGATCCTCCTCGACCGGGCCACCGAACCCGTCACGGTGGACCTCGGCACGTACCGCGCCGCCCGCCCGGACCCGATCGCCGTCGACGAGGCCGCCCACCTCGCGCACCTGACCCGGTGCCACGGCGACCTCCTGGACCGGCTCGGTGCGCTCGTCGACCGCGCCGTCAGCGCCGGCGCGACGCGGATGGTCCCGGTCGCGCTCGACGCCGAGGGCATCGTGCTGCGCGCGGAGCGGCCGGACGGTCACGCCGACATCCGGTTGTCCTTCCTCCACCCGGTCACCGCCGGCGCCGGCCTCGCCGGGGCGCTGCGGACGCTGCTCGGCTAGGGCTGTCCGCTCCCTACCGAGCGCATCGCGGCGGCGGCGAGAAGGCAGGCGGTGGTGACCGCGGCCAGCAGGCGGTGGAGGGTGCCGTACCCGATGGTGCTGGTGACGGCGAGGGCGGCGACGAGGCGCCACCCGTGACGCCCGCCGGCCGTGGGGCCGGCGGGCGCCGTCGTGGTGGTCATCAGCTGGTGCAGCAGCCGCCGGTCTCGCCGTTGGTCGGGGTGTCGAGGCTGACCAGGCTGAGCGGCGCGGAGAGCAGGCCCCCGGAGATTCCGGTCGCCAGCCCTTGTGCGGCCGGCGTGGCCGCCGGGTCGGGGCCGCAGCAGCTGTCCGCGCCGGTGGAGTCGGCGGGGTTGCTGTTGCAGACGCCGGTCTCGGGCAGGTCGAGCTGGACGTCGCGGGCCGCGTCCCAGTCGCCGGCGAGAGCGGCGACGACGGAGCGGACCTGCTCGTAGCCGGTGGCCATCAGGAACGTCGGCGCGCGGCCGTAGCTCTTCATGCCGACGGCGTAGTAGCCGACCTCGGGGTGCGCGAGTTCGGCGGCGCCGTGCGGCGGGACGGTGCCGCAGGAGTGCTCGTTCGGGTCGATCAGCGGGGCGAGGGCGCGGGTGGCTCCCATGACCGGGTCGAGGTCCAGGCGCAGCTCGGCCGCGATGGAGTGGTCGGGGCGGAAGCCGGTGGCGGCGACGACGCGGTCCACGGTGACGGACTCGTCGGTGCCGTCGGCGTGCCGGACGGCCACGGTGACCCGGCCCTCGGCCGGGGTGAGGGCGTGTACGGAGAATCCGGTGAGCAGCCTGATCCGGCCGGCGTCGACGTGGTCGCGCAGCCGGGCGCCGAGCGCGCCGCGGGCGGGCAGGGCGTCGGCGTCTCCGCCGCCGTAGGTGCGGGCGGGGCTGGCCGAGCGGATCGCCCAGGTCACCTCGGTGCCGGGTTCGGCGGTGGCCAGCTCGGCCAGGGAGAGCAG
>NZ_JAGPXV010000964.1:0-1427 GCF_018070405.1 Micromonospora sp. D75 | reverse complement strand
GGCGTTCCGCGAGGTCGGGTTCGACTCGATGACGGCCGTGGAGCTGCGCAACCGGCTCCGCGCCGCCACCGGCGTCCAACTGCCCGCCGCCGTGGTGTTCGACTACCCCACGCCGGCGGCCCTCGCCCGGCACCTGCGCGACCGGCTCGCGGAGGACGGCGCCGCCGCGGCGGCCCCGCTGCTCGCCGAGCTGGAACGGCTCGACGGTGTCTTCGCGGCCGACGCGCCGGACCGGCTGACCCGGCAGAAGCTGCTGGTGCAGCTGCAGGCGTTCGTCGCCCGGTGGGGCGACGACCGTGGTCCCGTCGAGGAGAAATCGGCCACGCACACCCTCGACGACGCCACCGATGCCGAGATCTTCGATTTCATCCACCGCGAGCTGGGTGGCCCCGGCGGCAATTTGCCGGGGATCTAGGAATGGTGTCGTACGACCGTTGTCGACGGTCGTGACACGCTGGGCCGGGCGGGTCCGCGCACCCGCCCGGCCGCACCCCGCGAGGGCGGTGCGCCACACCGGTCGCGGGGCGGGTCGGCCCAGCCTGCGCCCCCGCCACCTAGGGGCACCCGTAGGGGCACGCTAGGGGTTGTGACCGCCGTCCGGCGACAATTACCTTTCGTCCGGCGCGTAAGACCTGGTGGGGGGCTGAAACGCCATTTTGTCTGGCAATTCGTGGTCGGCTGAATGGGTTTGGATCTTCGCGGCTTGTGGCGTCCGTGGACGGTATTGGGTCGCTGTTTCTCTCCGACCCGAAGAGGTGGCGTCAATGGCGACTGAAGATACGCTCCGGGAGTACCTGAAATGGGTGACGGCGGACCTTCACCAGACCCGGAGGAAGCTCGGCGAGCTTGAGGCGGCCAACCGCGAGCCGATCGCCATCGTCGGCATGGCCTGCCGCTTCCCGGGCGGGGTGGCCTCGCCCGAGGAACTGTGGGAGCTCGTCGACTCCCGCCGCGACGCCTACTCCGCGTTCCCCGCCGACCGCGGCTGGGACCTGGCCCGGCTGTTCCACCCGGACCCCGACCACCCCGGCACGTCGTACGTGGCCGAGGGCGGCTTCGTCGACTCCGCCACCGAGTTCGACGCCGCGTTCTTCGGCATCTCGCCGCGCGAGGCGCTGGCCATGGACCCCCAGCAGCGGCTGCTGCTGGAGACGTCGTGGGAGGCGTTCGAGCACGCCGGCATCGACCCCTCGACGCTGCGCGGCCACCAGGTCGGGGTGTTCGCCAGCACCACCGGCCAGGACTATGTGGGGCTGCTCCAGCAGCCGCCGCCCGGCACCGAGGGCTACATCCTCACCGGCACCGCGGCCAGCGTCGTGTCCGGCCGGATCTCGTACGCGCTCGGCATCGAGGGCCCCGCCGTCACCGTCGACACCGCCTGCTCGTCGTCGCTGGTCGCGCTGCACCTCGCCTGCCAGGCGCTGCGG
>NZ_JAGPXV010000963.1:0-1430 GCF_018070405.1 Micromonospora sp. D75 | reverse complement strand
CGTGCTGCGCCGCGATTGGGCCGACCTGCCGTCCGTCGTACTGGCCTTCCTGCGAGCCGGAGCGATAGTGGATGCGCCCTTCGCCCCGGACCTGCTGGCCGAGGTCGCGCAGGTGCCGGCGGCACTGGCGGTCGCGGCCGGCTGGCGGTTGGCCCGGCTCGACCTGATCCGCCGCGTCCCCGGCACCGGACGCTTCGCCTTCCGGCACCCGGTGCTGCGGATGGCGGTCGCCCAGGACACCGACCCGGCGTGGCGGGTGGACGCCTGCGCGCGAGCGCTCACCGCGCTCGTCGACCTGGGCGCGCCAGCCGCGGACCGGGCCCGCTACGCCGAGCGCCTGCTCGCCCTGCCGAACGGCCGCTGGGCCGGACGCTGCGTCGACGTGCTCTCCCGGGCCGCCCAGGAGATCCGGCGCGAGACACCGGACCTGGCCATCCGCTGGCTGCGGCTGGCGTTGCGGGCGCTGCGGCCGACGGCCGGTGAAGCCCAACGTCGCCGCGACGTGTCACTCGCGCTGGCCCAGGTCACCGGCGAGGCGGGCGACCTGGCCGAGAGCCGGGCACTGCTCCAGGAGATCGTGCCGCTGTTCCCCGCCGACCCGGAGGGACGACGGGCCCAGGCGGTAGCCCTGTGGGCGCGCGTGGAACGCCTGCTCGGCAACTACGCGGAGGCGGTGGCGATCAGCCGGCGCGAGCTGGCCGCGCTGCCGGCCGGCACCGGGCCCGCCGGCGGCTACCGGCTCGCCACCGAGATCGGCGTCGCCGGCATCCTGGCCGGCCGCCCCGTGGCCGGGCTGCCCGACGCGCTCACCGCGGATCCCGGCGGCCCGGGCGTGGACCGGGCCGGCCTCCTGGCCGTACGCGGCCTGGCCGCCGTGCACGACGGCGCGCTCGACGACGCCCGTGGGCTGCTCGACGCCGGCGCCCGGATCGTCGACTCGCTGCCGGACCGGGACCTGCGGGACCACCCCGACTGCCTCACCGCGCTCGGCCTGACCGAGCTGTACCTCGAACGGCAGGCCGACGCGGTGCGGCACCTCGACCGCGGGCTGACGCTCGTCCGCGCCTCGCACCGCGACGACGGATTGTGTCAGCTTCTGCTCGCGCGCACCGAGGTGGCGTACCACGCCGGCCGGCTGAGCACGGCCATCGGACTGGCCACCGAGGCCGGCATCGTCGCCCGGCGCATCGGCAGCCGCCACCTGCTGAGCTTCGCCCTGGCGTTCGAGGCGGAGGCGACCGCCTGGCGCGGCGGTCCTCGGGACGACGACCGGGCGGTGGCGCTGGCCCGCAGCGCCGTCGGAATCGCCACCGACCCCGCCACCTGGTGCGGTCGTACCGCCGCGACCGCGCTGGCGACGGCGGCGCTGCTGGCCGGTGATCCGGCGACCTGTGCCGAACTCGTGCGCTCGGCCGGCGGCGACAGCCGGC
>NZ_JAGPXV010000962.1:0-1437 GCF_018070405.1 Micromonospora sp. D75 | reverse complement strand
TGAGCGTGTGCTCGAACGCGTGGCCCATGTGCAGCGAGCCGGTGACGTTGGGCGGCGGGATGACGATGGTGAACGGTGGCTTCTCGCTGTCCGCCGACGCCCGGAAGTGTCCGCCGGCTACCCACTGCTCGTACCGTCGCTGCTCTACCTCGCCGGGCTGGTACTGGCCGGCGAGGGTCGGGGCGTCGGGGCGTCGGGCATCCAGTCTCTCGGTCACCCTGAAAGTCTACGGAGCGCTTTCGAGGACCTGACGTGCGCCACCGGTGATTCGCGTACGGTGGCGGTCATGTCCGACGCGCATCTCACCGAGCGCCCGGTCGACGGGGGTTCCGATCCGGTCGAGCTGACCGAAGAGCCGATCGAGCTGAGCCGCCGCGACCCCGCGCAGGAGCCCGAACGCCGGCCCGTCTCCCGGCGCCGGAAGATCGTCCTCGCCGCCCTGCTGGCGGCCGGCCTGGCCGGCGCCGGCGTGCTCGGCCTCGGTGGATGGCGGGTGCTCCAGCAGAAGGACACCACTCTCGGTCAGCCCACCGAGGTCGCCGGGCTGGTACGCGACGACAGCGAGCGGGCCCGCAGCACCGCCGACTACCTGCGCGACGGGCTCGCCGCGGACATCGAACTGGACCGCGGCTACGGTGCCGTCTACTCCGACCGCGGGGACGCCAAGCGCTCGGTGCTGCTGTTCGGCGGCACCACGCTGCTCTGGCAGCCCGAACGCGACCTGGACACCCTGTTCGGGCTGATGGCCGACGAGACCGGCCGGGTCGCGGGCCTGCGCGAGGTGGACGCCGGCCGTTTGGGTGGCGTGATGAAGTGCGGTACGACGAGCGGCGACGGCGGTGACTTCGCGGTCTGCGGGTGGGCCGATCACGGCAGCGTGGTGATGGGCATGTTCCCGGGCCGCACGGTCGACGCCGCCGCGGCCCTGTTCCGGGACATCCGAGAGTCCGTCCAGACGCGCTGACCGCGACCTCGGCGGGCACTCGTCCACGCCAGTACGGCGAGGGGACAGGCACCCGCCCCGTCACGTCGCCGTGGTGACGGGTGCCTGTCCCCGCCCTGGTGACCGCTCCCCGCAACGGCCGCCCGGTTCGCCATTACGGGGAGGTGGCTGCATTCCCGGCACGCCGTTGCCGCCACCTCGGCGTAACGGCCCCCCGGATCGCCATTACGGGGTAGTGGTGGCCGGTTCGGCGGTTCGGGGAAGTGGTGGGTGGTCCACCGTTCACGCGCGCCGGCATGAGGACCGGTTTTCGGGGTGGACGCGTTTCAGGGCCACCCCCTCACGGGGGTGGCCCTGAATCGAATGTTTGTCCGGCGGTGTCCTACTCTCCCACACCCTCCCGAGTGCAGTACCATCGGCGCTGGAGGGCTTAGCTTCCGGGTTCGGAATGTGACCGGGCGTTTCCCCTCCGCCATGACCGCCGTAACTCTATG
>NZ_JAGPXV010000961.1:0-1439 GCF_018070405.1 Micromonospora sp. D75 | reverse complement strand
GCGGCAGGAGCACCACCGGCGGCTCTGACCCGGCCGGTGGTCAGGTCACGCTGAAAATCAACTTCTGGGGCGACTTCGGGCTCCAGGACCTCAAGGCCAGGTACGAGGCCGAACATCCGAACGTCAAGATCCAGCTCAACTCGGGCGAGTACAACGCCCAGCACGAGGACCTGCAGAAGAAGCTCGTCGCGGGCAACGGCGCGCCGGACATCGCGGCGATCGACGAGGGCTTCATGGTCCAGTTCCGAAGCCAGTCCGACAAGTTCGTCAACCTGCTCGACAAGGGCGCCGGCTCGTACGAGAGCAAGTACCTGCCCTGGAAGTGGAAGCAGTCGCTGTCGGCGGACGGCAAGACGCAGATCGGCCTCGGCACCGACGTCGGCGGCCTGGCCATGTGCTACCGCACCGACCTGTTCAAGGCCGCCGGCCTGCCCACCGAACGCGACCAGGTGTCAGCGCTCTGGCCCACCTGGGACAGGTTCATCGAGGTCGGCCAGCAGTACACCACCACGACGAAGAAGAAGTTCATCGACGCCGGCACCAACCTGTTCAACCCGATCCTCGGTCAGCAGCCGGTCGGGTTCTACGACGAGCAGGACCAGCTCCGGATGGAGCAGGGCCCGAAAGTCGCGTTCGACTACACGGTCAAGGCCGTCGGCGCCGGGCTCTCGGCGAACCTGGTCAGCTTCCAGGCCGACTGGGACAAGGGCTTCACCAGCGGCGCGTTCGCGGTGCTCGCCTGCCCGGCCTGGATGCTCGGCCACATCAAGGACACCGCGCCCGGCACCGAGGGCAAGTGGGACATCGCCGCGGTACCGGGTGGCGGCGGCAACTGGGGCGGATCGTTCCTGACGTTGCCGAAGCAGGGCAAGAACGTCGACGAGGCGTACAAGCTGCTGACCTGGCTGGTCGCGCCGGAGCAGCAGATCGAGATCTTCAAGAAGGTCGGCAACCTCCCGTCGCAGCCGGCGCTCTACACCGACCCGGCCATCGCCGACTTCAAGAACCCGTTCTTCAACGACGCCCCGGTCGGCCAGATCTTCCCGAAGATGGCGCAGGGCCTCACCCCGCAGTACCTGGGCCGCAAGAACGGCCCGACCCGGGTGGCGGTGGAGAACGTGATCCGGCGGGTGGAGAACAAGTCGCTCAAGTCCGACGCCGCCTGGAACGAGGCGGTCAAGGAGGCCGAGAAGGCCGCGAAGTCCTGACGTGTCAGCGGTGACGGGGCGGCCCGGCCCGCCCCGTCACCGTCCGATCTCCCGGCCCTGGAGTGAACAGATGTCCAGCACCCGTGCCGCACCGCCCCGCCGCCCACCCGCGCCGCAGGGCGGCAGTGCCGGCGACCGGCGGATGACCTGGCGCGACCGGCTGTACCGCTTCGACATGCGCTACATGCCGTACCTGATGATCGCGCCGTTCTTCCTGCTCTTCCTCGTGTT
>NZ_JAGPXV010000960.1:0-1441 GCF_018070405.1 Micromonospora sp. D75 | reverse complement strand
CCGCTATCACGTCCTCGAATCCGGCCGGGTCACCTCGCACGGCGACGGGGGAGTGACGGCGGAGCGGGAGGTACGGGCGGCTCTCGCGGTCTGATCCGGGACGGGTCCGATTTACATTGACGGCGGTCTTTACTAAGATCGTGGCTGGGAGTCGCCAAGCGCTGCTGGGCAGCAGTGCCGTCCACCTGGTGGGCGGCTTGAATCGATCGGCGTCACCTTCTCCGGGGTGGGCACCCAGCGAGGGCCACTGGGCGTCGGCGCATCCACTGGAGCATCATGAAAATCTCACGGACAGCACGCCGTCTGGGACTGGCCGCGGCCGCAGTTCTCGTCGCCTCGTTCACGATGGTCGTGGTCAACCAGGCCGGTCCGGCCTCGGCGCACGGATCGGTCACCAACCCGCCGTCACGCAACTACGGATGTTACGAGCGCTGGGGTTCCGACCACCTCAACCCCACGATGGCCCAGACCGACCCGATGTGCTGGCAGGCGTGGCAGGCCAACCCGAACACCATGTGGAACTGGAACGGCCTGTACCGCGAGAACGTCGGCGGCAACCACCAGGCCGCCGTGCCGGACGGGCAGCTGTGCAGCGGCGGTCGCACCCAGAACGGCCTGTACGCCTCGCTCGACGCGGTCGGCGCGTGGACCGCGAAGTCGATGCCGAACAACTTCACGCTGACGCTGACCGACGGCGCCAAACACGGTGCCGACTACATGTTGATCTACATCACCAAGCAGGGTTTCGACCCGACCACCCAGCCCCTCACCTGGAACAGCCTCGAACTGGTGCTGCGCACCGGCAGCTACCCGACCACCGGGCTCTACGAGGCGCAGGTGAACGCGGGCAACCGCACCGGGCGGCACGTCGTCTACACCATCTGGCAGGCGTCCCACCTCGACCAGCCGTACTACCTCTGCAGTGACGTGATCTTCGGCGGCGGCAACAACCCGCCGCCGACGACCCCGCCGCCGACCACGGCGCCGCCCACCACGGCGCCGCCCACCACGGCGCCGCCCACCACGGCGCCGCCCACCACGCCGCCGCCGGCCGGCAACGGCGCCTGCACCGCCACCTACCGCAAGACCAGCGAGTGGTCCGGTGGCTTCGGCGCCGATGTCACCGTCCAGGCCGGCAACGCCGCCATCTCCGGTTGGACTGTGGCGTGGACCTGGCCCAACGGCCAGAGCATCACCAACGCCTGGAACGCGACGGTCACCTCCAGCGGCTCGTCGGTCGCCGCGTCGAACGTCGCCTACAACGGTTCCCTGAGCGCCAACGCCAGCACCAGCTTCGGCTTCAACGCCTCCTGGAACGGCACCAACTCCGCACCCACCCTCACCTGCACCGCCCGGTAACAGCGTCTGCGGTGGGGTGGCCCGGCACGCGCAACCCCACCGCCGGCAGGGCCCCGCGCCAGCATACCGAACAGCGACGAGG
>NZ_JAGPXV010000096.1:0-13027 GCF_018070405.1 Micromonospora sp. D75 | reverse complement strand
GAGTGACTACGACCCGCGCCGCAACGCGCTGTACCTCTTCGTGGGCTTCGCCGCGGTGGCCGTCCTCGGTGGCCTGTTCGCCGCGATGATGCCGGTGCGCCGGCTGATCGGCCGGTTCCGGCCGGTCGCCGACCCGGCCCGGCGGCGCGGCGCGGTGGCCGCCACGGTGACCGCGCTGGCGCTGGTCGCGTCCACCGTGCTGGCGGCGCTCGGCGGCGTGCTGATCGCCGCGAACGGGGACGGCGCCGTCGCGCCCGGCACCGGCCTGGACTGGACCGTGCTGGCGGTCGGAACGGTGATGCTCGGCGGCACCAGCGCGTACGGCCGTCGCGGCGGCATCTTCGGCACCCTGCTCGCGGTATGCCTGGTGGTGGTGTTCCTGGCCTGGACCGTGCCGCAGGGCTGGTCGGTCGGCCGGTGGGCGCTGGGCGGCGCCACGCTCGGCGCGGGGCTGCTCGTCACCCGGCTGGTGGAGACGTTCGGCCGGCCCCGCCCGGCGCCGCCGGCGACTGTGGGACCGGTTCCGGTCCGCCCGCTGCGGGACGGCGCGACGAGCGGCGGTTGGGGGATGACCCCGGCGCCCGAGCCGGCCGACACCTGGCCGGCGGTGCTGCCGGTACGCCAGAACGACACCCCGGTGGAGGCGTGGGAGGCCCCGCGCTGGGAGAGCGAGCCCCGGCGCTGGGACGCCGACGAACGCTGACCCGACCGCGGCCGTGCGTCCGGCGCGCCGGAGCTGATCTCGCCGGTTAGGCTCGGCGGCATGAGCGAGACTCCTGCCCCCGGCGGCCGCACCTTCGACGAGCTCGACAAGCTCTCCACCGAGGAGTTGCGCGAGCAGGCGTTCAACCTGGCCCGCGAGCGTCGCGACGTGGGCTTCTTCTGGTCGGTCCTGCGGCACCTGCCAAACGCCGACGAGGCCGCCGCGCTGGACGGCGCGCCGAACTCGATCGGCCCGACCATCGACGAGGCGAACGCGCTCTGGCGCGAGCTGACCGGGCACGGCTACGAGGAGTCCGCGCCGTTGCTGCGCGCCGCCTTCATCGACTACCTGATGAAGCACTGACGTCGATGACGACCCGCCGGCCGGCGACGGCCGGACGGTTGCGCAGGTTTGCCCGGCGCGACCGGCCGGGAACTGACCGCCGCATGGCTCTGAGCAACCGCCCCCGCGCCGTCGCCCGGTACGGCACGGCCGCCGGCACCGGCACCCTCGCCGCGTTCCTGCTGGTCGCCGTCGGCGGCAGTCCGATGTACGTGGACTGGGCGCAGCGCGCCACCGACCCGACCGGGGCGGGCGGCTGGTTCCTGCGGCTGCTGGCCTGGCCGTCCTGGCGGTGGCACGCCGACGAGGGCGTGTTCGCCACCAACCTGCGCGCGATCCTGCTGATCGTGCTGGCCGCTGCGCTGCTCTACCTGCTGCCCGGCCCGCAGGTCGACCGGGTGGCCTCCTCGGGCAGCCAGTTCCTCTCCGGCTGGGGCGCGTACGTGCTCGCCGCCGGGCTCAGCGCCCTGCTCGCCACGCTCCTCGGCCCGCACGGCTCGCTGTTCGCCGCGTTCCAGTCCGCCAGCACCGGCGTCACGTACGGCTTCTTCGCCGGCTGGATCGTCGGGCTGGCCAGCCTGGGCGGCCGGGCCTGAGCTCAGTCCACAGCGCCGAGCGCCAGCACCCGGGTACGGGCGAGCAGGCCCACCGCCCGGCCCTCCTCGGTCACCACGGCGTGCTCCGCGCCGGAGGTGAGCAGCGCGCCGAGCGCGTCGTACGCCGAGTCGCCGAGCGCCACATTGGGCAGGCCGGCGCCCCCGTCGGCCGGGAGCGGGTCGAGGACGGCGCGGGTCACCGGGGTCACCGCGAGGCGCCGGATGCCCCGGTCGGCGCCGACGAACTCGCGGACGAAGTCCGAGGCGGGTGACCCGAGCAGCGCGGCGGGCGTGTCGTACTGCTCCAGCCGGCCGCCCTCGGAGAGCACCGCGATCCGGTCGCCGAGCCGGACCGCCTCGTCGAGGTCGTGCGTGACCAGCACGATCGTCTTGCGTACCTCGGCCTGCAGGCGCAGGAACTCCTCCTGCAGGCGGGTCCGGACGATCGGGTCCACGGCGGAGAACGGCTCGTCCATCAGCAGCACCACCGGGTCGGCGGCGAGCGCCCGGGCCACCCCGACCCGCTGCCGCTGCCCGCCGGACAGCTCGTGCGGGTACCGCCGGCCGAACTGGGCCGGGTCGAGGCCGACCAGCTCCAGCAACTCGCCGACGCGGGCGCGGGTGCGCTGCTTCGGCCAGCCCAGCAGTCCCGGCACTGTCGCCACGTTCGCCGCGACGGTCTGGTGCGGGAAGAGGCCGACGTTCTGGATGACGTACCCGATGCGGCGGCGCAGCGCCACCGGGTCGACCCGGGTGACGTCGTCGTCGCCGAGCAGGATCCGCCCGCCGGTCGGCTCGATCAGCCGGTTGATCATCCGTAGCACCGTCGACTTGCCGCAGCCGGACGGGCCGATCAGGACCACCAGCTCACCGGCGCCGACCTGCAGGCTCAGCTCGCGTACCGCCTCGGTGCCGTCCGGGTAGCGCTTGCGGATGCGTTCCAGCGTGATCGACGCCGCGCCGTGTCCGGCAGCGTCCCCCGGGGTACCGTCCACCTGTGTCCCTCCACCTGAGCTACCGGGCCGACCCGGGTAATCCGTGGTTCTCCTGGCAGTACGTGCGGGACAACTCTGACACGATCCTGGCCGCGCTGCGTGAGCACACCTGGCTGACCGCCCGGGCCGTGGTGATCGCCGCGCTGGTGGCGCTGCCGCTCGCGGTGCTCGCGTACTGGTTCCGGTCGTTGTCGGCCTCCATCCTTGCGCTGACCGGGGTGCTCTACACCGTCCCGTCGCTGGCGCTGTTCGCCTTCCTCGCGCCCTACCTGGGCATCGGCGCGATCACCGTGCTCACCGTGGTGGCGCTGTACGCGCTGCTGGTCATCGTGCGCAACGCGCTGGCCGGGCTGAACCAGGTGCCGCCGGAGGTGCGGGAGGCCGCCGAGGGCATGGGGTACGGCCGGTGGGGGCGGCTGTTCCGGATCGAGCTGCCGCTGGCGCTGCCCGGCATCCTCACCGGCGTACGGCTGGCGACGGTGTCGACTGTCGCGCTGGTCACGGTGGGTGTGGTGGTCGGCCGGGGCGGGCTCGGCCAGCTCATCTTCGCCGGCTTCCAGAACAACTTCTACAAGGCACAGATCATGACCGGCACGGTGCTGTGCGTGCTGCTGGCGCTGGTGCTGGACCTGGTGCTGGCCGGCGTGGGCCGCCTGCTCACCCCGTGGCTGCGCGGGAGGTCCGCCCGGTGAACCCCGTCGAGCAGGCGGTCGTCTGGCTGAACGACCCGCTGAACTGGACCAATCCCGGCGGCGTGCTGGACCGCCTCGGCGAGCACCTGAGCATGTCCGCCCTGGCGGTGCTGCTCGGATGCCTGGTGGCCTGGCCGATCGGCCTCTGGCTCGGGCACAGCGGCCGGGGCGGCGGGCTGGTGCTGCTGGTCTCCAACGTCACGCTGGCGATCCCGACCCTGGCCCTGCTGACCATCCTCCCGCTGACCTTCCTCGGCTTCGGCCGGCCGGCGGTGGTGGTGGCGCTCGCGGTCTTCGCGGTGCCGCCGCTGCTGGCGAACGCGTACACCGGGGTGCGGCAGGCCGACCCGGAGGCGCGGGACGCGGCACATGGGATGGGGCTGTCCGGCGGGCAGGTGCTGCGCCGGGTGGAGCTGCCGCTTGCCGTGCCCTACCTGGCGGCCGGTTTCCGTACCGCGGCCGTGCAGGTGGTGGCCACTGCCGCGCTGGCCTCGTTCGTCAACGGCGGCGGGCTGGGCCAGATCATCCGCGCCGGCTTCGGGCTCGACATCGCCGCCGGCGGCGGCCAGATCATCGCCGGCGGGGTGCTGGTCGCCGGGCTGGCGCTGCTCGTCGAGGGGCTGCTCGCGATCGTGGAGCGGCTCGTCACGCCGCGTCCGCTGCGCCCGGTCCGCCGCCGGGCGAACCGCCGCGCGACGGCTGCGACGGCCGGAAGTTGAGCCGCCGGTGACGATCGGGTGACGAAAACCGCTCCGAGTTTGTCGGTCAGGTCCGGAGGATATTGGCTGGAGTCGCGGGTGGCCGTCCGGTTCGCCCGTCGGACACGCGGCCGGCCCGACGGGTCGCGCCGGGACACGGAAGGCGGGCACTCATGCGTGCGCGTACACGACTGGTCGCGGGGGCGTTCGGCGCACTCACCGCGGCCGCTCTCCTCACCGGCTGCGGCGACGCCGGCTCGTCCGGCACCGACGCGCCCGAGCAGGGCGCCTCGGGGGCCGGCTGTGCCCCGGTGGCGGGCGACCAGCTCGTCGTCCTGACCGACGACAAGAAGCTCCAGAACACCGACAACGTCATTCCCGCGATCAACGCGAAGGCGGCCACGCCGCAGCTCGTCGCCGCGCTGGACAAGGTCTCCGCGAAGCTCGACACCCCGAAGCTGATCCAGCTCAACCGGGCGGTCGACGTCGACCGCAAGACGCCCCAGGCGGCGGCGAAGGAGTTCGCGTCCGCCAACGGCGTGACCGACGGGATCGAGAAGGGCCCGGGCGGCCAGATCACCGTCGGCGCCGGCAACTTCAGCGAGAGCCAGACCATCGCCGAGCTCTACAAGATCGCGCTGGAGGCGGCGGGCTACCAGGTCAAGGTGCAGACGATCGGCAACCGGGAGCTGTACGGCCCGGCCCTGGAGAAGGGGCAGATCCAGGTCGTCCCGGAGTACGCCGCCACCATGGCGGAGTTCCTCAACACCAAGGCCAACGGCAAGGACGCCCAGCCCGTCTCCTCACCGGAGCTGGACAAGACGGTCGCCGCGCTGAAGACCGAGGGCGACAAGGCCGGCCTGGTGTTCGGCCAGCCGTCCCAGGCGCAGGACCAGAACGCGTTCGCGGTGACCAAGGCGTTCGCCGACAAGTACGGCGTGTCCACGCTCTCCGAGCTGGCCGCGAAGTGCTCCGGGCAGGCCACCGTGCTCGCCGGTCCGCCGGAGTGCCCGCAGCGGCCGAAGTGCCAGGCCGGTCTGGTCGAGGTCTACGACTTCAAGGCGGGCTCGTTCAGTTCGCTGGACGCGGGCGGCCCGCAGACCAAGAACGCGCTGAAGACCGGCGCCGCGAGCGTCGGCCTGGTCTTCTCCTCCGACGCCGCGCTGGCCACGAGCTGACGCGCCGCGGCCGGCCGGCGCCACTCGCGCCGGCCGGCCGCGCACCCCGGGCGGTTGCCTGCTCAGCAGGCCCGCACATCGAGTCACGCCGACCCGTTCCCCTCAGGTGGAACTCTCGGTACTGTGCTCAGCCATGCCCGCCTCGGTCGCTCCTGCCGACAAGCGCAACCCCACCCCGCTGACAGTCCTGTTCTGGGCCGGTGTGGGGCTGGCGCCGCTGGCCGCGCTCATCCTGCTGATCGCCGACGGCAACGGCTCGCTCCGGTTCGGCGCGGTCCTGGCGATCCTCGCCGTCGTGCTGATCGGCCTGTCCATCGCGCTGCGGCCGGAGGGCGGTTCGGGCGGCGCGGCGTCCGAGGAGTTGCGCGAGGAGCTGGAGCAGCTGCGGCGGGAGCTGCGGGCCGAGATAGTGGCCGCCGCTCAACGCGGCAACCAGGCGCTGGACCAGGCACGCCGGGCGGAGGAGGCGGCCGGGGCGGTGCGGCATCGGCTCGACGCGGCGGCCGCCGGACTGGCCTCCGCGCCCGCCCAGGATCGCCCGAGCGGCGCGGCCCGGGTGCCGGCCGCCGGGGCGTACGAGGCGGATCCGGGTCACCCGGCCGGTCGCGACGAGGACGAACCGGCTCGTCCGGCGTACTCCGGTGGCCGCTACGGCGGCGAGCCCGACGGCGAACCGCCGCGGGCGGGCCGCCACGACGCCGAGCCGGCGCGGGCGGCGGTACGCCCGCCGGACCGGCCCGGGAGCGGCGTGTACGGGTCGGCGCGCGTGTCCGATCCGGCCGCCCGGCCGGAGTCCCGCCCGGTGGGCGTGGTCCACCACACCGAGACCGTGCACGTCACCACCCGGCACACCATCGTCGGCGGTGGCGCCGAGCCGACCGGCTCCCGGTACGGCGGATTCCCCGGCGGCTGGTCGGACGAGGACCGCTCCCGGGGCGGCGACCCGGCCGATCACCGGGGCGCGGGGCAGCGCGAGCGGGGCCGCGAGGACCGGGCCGACGCGGGATGGACCGGCACGGACGACAGCGGCTGGGGTGCTCCGGCGGGTGGCGAGCGCTCCGGGTACGGCCGCCGGGTCGGGAGTGCGCGGGACGACGGCTTCGGGCCGGGTGACGGGCACTCGCCTGCCGACGCCGGACGCGCGGGCGCCGAGCATCCGTGGGCGGGCGTCGGCGGGGAGCAGGGCTGGTCCGTGGGGGGCCGTTGGTCGGACGACCAGGGCCGGGCTGCGGCCCAGGAGCAGCGACAGTGGTCGGGCGACGACCGGGCCGGCTGGGCGCCGGGCGGCGCGGCCGACGTTCCGGCCTGGCCACCGGCCGCGCGGCACAGCGAACCCGCCGCGCGGCACAGCGAACCGGCCGTCCGGCACAGCGAACCGGGCGCGTCCGGGGCCCTGGACGCGCGGGAAGGCCGGGACCGGGCGGACGGCGATCACTGGTCCGAGCTGCGTGCGGGTAACCGCTGGGCGGCGGTCCGCGACGACGACGCGGGCCGGGAGATCCGCCTCGGGGAGCGACGGGCCGCGATGCACGCCGACAGCGCCGGCACGGAGTACCGGATCGAGGACCGATGGGCGTCGGTGCGCGGCGGCAGGGCGGACGCGGGTGGGCCGGGTGACGGCCACCCGGCGTTGCCGGCCGGCGGGGTGCCGGTGCCGGACGAGTGGCGGCCGCCGACCCAGCGCAGCGGCCAGCCGGAGTGGCGCCAGCCGCCCCCGGAGTGGCGTCAGCCCGAATCGGCGCGCCGCGAGCCCGAGCCCGAGCCGCAGTGGCGTCAGCCGGAACCGCAGTGGCGTCCGCCGGAGCCGGAGCGGCGTCCGGCCGATTCGCAGCGCCGCGAGTTCGAGCCGGAGTGGCGCCAGGGCGAGTCCCAGTGGCGTCCGGCCGAGCCGGAGTGGCGTCAGCCGGAACCGCAGTGGCGTCAGCCGGAACCGCAGTGGCGTCAGCCGGAACCGGAATGGCGAGGCTCGGAGCGCGGCGCCCACGGCCAGCAGCGGGACACCGCCGACCGCTGGCGCTGAGCGCCCACGATCACTTGTCGATGTCGCCGACCACGAAGAACATCGAGCCGAGGATGGCGATCAGGTCGGGCACCAGGCAGCCGGGCAGCAGCGACGACAGCGCCTGCACGTTCGCGTACGAGGCGGTGCGCAGCTTCATCCGCCACGGCGTCTTCTCGCCCCGGGACACCAGGTAGTAGCCGTTGATGCCGAGCGGGTTCTCGGTCCAGGCGTACGTGTGCCCCTCCGGCGCCTTCAGCACCTTCGGCAGCCGCGTGTTCACCGGCCCGCTGATCCGGTCCACCCGGTCCAGGCACTGCTCGGCGAGGTCGAGCGAGACGTACACCTGGTCGAGCAGCACCTCGAAGCGGGCGTGACAGTCCCCGGCGGTCTTCGTCACCACGGGCACGTCGAGCTGGTCGTAGGCCAGGTACGGCTCGTCGCGACGCAGGTCGAGGTCGAGCCCGGAGGCGCGGGCGACCGGCCCGGACGCGCCGAACGCGGCGGCGTCGGCGGCGGAGAGCACGCCGACCCCGACGGTACGGGCCAGGAAGATGTCGTTGCGCCGGATCAGGTTGTCCAGGTCGGGCATCCGGCGGCGTACCTCGGCGATGGCGGCGCGGGCGCGTCCGGTCCAGCCGGACGGCACCTCCTCCTTCAGGCCGCCGACCCGGTTGAACATGTAGTGGATCCGGCCGCCGGAGACCTCCTCCATCACCGCCTGGATGGTCTCCCGTTCCCGGAACGCGTAGAACATCGGCGTGATCGCGCCGATCTCCAGCGGGTACGAGCCGAGGAACATCAGGTGGTTGAGCACCCGGTTCAGCTCGGCCAGCGCCATCCGCAGCCAGGTGGCGCGTTCCGGCACCTCCATGCCCATCAGCCGCTCGACCGCGAGTACCACGCCCAGCTCGTTGGAGAACGCCGACAGCCAGTCGTGCCGGTTCGCCAGCACGATGATCTGCCGGTAGTCGCGTACCTCGAAGAGCTTCTCCGCTCCCCGGTGCATGTAGCCGACGATCGGTTCGGCGGCGACCACCCGCTCGCCGTCGAGCACCAGCTTCAGCCGCAGCACGCCGTGCGTCGAGGGGTGCTGCGGCCCGATGTTGAGCACCATGTCGGTGCCGAGCTGCTCACCGCCCGCGCCGGTGCCGACTGTGAGCTCGCGGAGGTCGGCGGCGTCCGTGGTCATGCCCGTCATCGTGCCACGACCGCGTCGAGCGCGACGCCGACCGGCTGCCGCAGCCACAGGTGCCCGCCGAGCCCGGCCGGGTCGGTCAGCTCGGCCGCCGCCGACGCCGCGGCGAGCGCCCGCAGGTAGCCGGCCGGGTCGCGGGAGGCCAGGCTCAGCGGCGGTCGCCCGCCGTCGGCCCCGAGCGCCCGCAGCGCCTCCCGCTGAGAGACCAGGGAGTACGCGCACCGCGCGACCCGCTCACCGGCGGAGGCGACCGAGTCCATGGCGACGTGCGCCGTCACGTCGCACGACCCGTCCGGAACCGGCGGCACCTGCCGCCCACCCCGATACCCGGTCAACGTCCCGTCCAGGGGACGCGAGTCCCGCAGATGCCCGTAGTCCACCGCAAGCGCCAGCCCCCGCGCCACCTTCCCGAGGGCCCCCGCCCAGGCCAGATCCCGCCCCACCCCGATCTCCGCCCGCCCACCGCTGCTGCCGCCCCCACCAACGGCGTTGATCAAGGAGTTTGTGTCCTGATCCGAGCTCTCCACGTCCGCAAACTCCTTGATCAACGGGGCGTTGCGCGGGAGGGCCGGGGGCCACCAGTGGGTCAGCCAGGTGGTTTCGGTGGGGGACGGGGGCGGGCCCAGCGTCTCCTCGCCGGTTCTCGGGTTCACCAGGAGGAGGCGCCAGCCTGCCTGGGTGTGGACCGCCACGTCCACCGGGACGTTGTCCAGCCATTCGGTGGCCAGGAGCAGGCCGGTGATGCCGTCGGGGATGTCGGTTCGCCAGTCGATCTCCGGAGGCAGGTCCGGCGGGCGGGTGGCTCGTTCCACTGCCACCGGGTGGATCCGGGCGGACAGCTCGGGTGCGGCCCGGGCCAGCAGGGCCCGGAGCAGTTCGCCCCGGCCCGCGCCCACGTCCACCACGTCCAGCCGGTCCGGGTGGCCCAGCGCCGCGTCCACCGCTTCGAGTTGCCGCAGCAGGCAGGCGGCGAAGACGGGTGAGGCGTGCACGCTCGTGCGGAAGTGCGCGGCTGGGCCGGCGCCGGAGACGAAGAACCCGTCCGGCCCGTACAACGCCTGCTCCATCGCGTCGCGCCAGCGCAGCGGGGTGGTCACCCGCCGACCCTACGGGACGTACCCGAAAGTGCGGTTTGCCCGCCACCGCAGCGGCCTCTTCGGGCGGCCGGTGAAGGTTTTCACACCTTCTTGTTTCCGGTCTGTCACCCGGGCGCATACTTGCCATCGACCGGTACCCCCTTCGAGGACTGGATCGCCGCCATGAGCGCACCGCTGCGCCACCGGGCCACCGCTGCCCCGCTCGTCTTCCCGCGTACCCTCGCCGTCGGCGTGCTCGGCGCCGGCCGGGTCGGCGCCACGCTGGGCGCGGCTCTCGCCGCCGCCGGCCACCGCGTGGTCGCCGCGTCCGGCGCCTCGGGCGCGACAGGGGCCCGGCTGGCGCTGCTGCTGCCCGAGACCCCGCACCGCGCCGCGTCCGAGGTGGCGCGTGCCGCCACCGACCTGCTGATCGTCGCCGTCCCCGACGACGCGCTCGCGGGCGTGATCGCCGACCTGGCCGCGAGCGGCGCGCTGCGCCCCGGCCAGGTGGTGGCGCACACGTCCGGCGCGCACGGGCTGGCCGTGCTGGCCCCGGCCGCCGAGGCCGGCGCCCGGCCGCTCGCGCTGCACCCGGCGATGACCTTCACCGGTACGCCGGACGACCTGTCCCGCCTGCCCGGCATCTCGTACGGCGTGACCGCCCCGGCCGAGCTGCGCGCGTTCGCGGCCCGGCTGGTGGCCGACCTGGGCGGTGTGCCGGAGTGGGTCGGCGAGACCGACCGGCCGCTCTACCACGCGGCGCTCGCGCACGGCGCGAACCACCTGGTGACGCTGGTCAACGAGGCGTCGGACCGGCTGCGTGACGCCGGCGTGGAGCGGCCGGAGAAGGTGCTCGCCCCGCTGCTGCGGGCCGCGCTGGAGAACGCGCTGCGGTTGGGCGACGACGCGCTGACCGGCCCGGTGTCGCGGGGCGACGCGGGCACCGTACGCCGGCATCTGGACCGGCTGGCGCGGAGCGCGCCGGAATCCGTACCCGCGTATCTGGCGTTGGCACGACGCACGGCGGACCGCGCCGACGCGGTCAGCCGCCTGCGCCCGGCGGACGCGGCCGCCCTACGGGACGTGCTGGACGGAATCGAGGTGGCGGCCTGATGGCCGAGGTGCTGCACACGCGCAAGGAGCTGGCGGCCGCCCGCGAGGCGATGACCGGCACGGTCGGCGTGGTGATGACCATGGGCGCGCTGCACGCCGGGCACGAGATGCTGCTGCGGGCCGCCCGCGAGCGGGCCGACCACGTCATCGTGACGATCTTCGTGAACCCGCTGCAGTTCGGCCCGAACGAGGACTTCGACCGCTACCCGCGCACGCTCGACACGGACCTGGAGATCTGCCGCCGGGTGGGGGTGGACGCGGTGTTCGCGCCGCCGGTGGCCGAGATGTACCCGGAGGGGCAGCCGACGGTACGGCTGAACCCGGGGCCGCTCGGCGAGGACCTGGAAGGCCTGAGCCGTCCCGGCTTCTTCCACGGCGTGCTCACGGTGGTCATGAAGCTGCTCCAGCTCACGCAGCCCGACCTGGCCTTCTTCGGCGAGAAGGACTACCAGCAGCTCACCCTGGTGCGCCGGATGGTCCGCGACCTCGACGTGCCGACCGAGATCGTCGGAGTGCCGACCGTACGGGAACCGGACGGCCTGGCCCTGTCCAGCCGCAACCGTTACCTGTCGGCGGCGGAGCGGGAGGCGGCGCTGAGCCTGTCCGTCGCGCTGCGGGCCGGGGCGGCGGCGGCCGAGCGGGGCGAGGACGCGGGCGCGGTGCTCGCGGCCGCCCACCGGGCCTTCGACAACCCGGCCGCCCGCCTCGACTACCTGGTGCTCACCGACACCGAGCTGGAGCCCGGCCCGGTCACCGGCCCGGCCCGGCTGCTGATCGCGGCCTGGGTCGGCGCCACCCGCCTGATCGACAACACGGCGATCCACCTCGCGCCGCGTCCCTGACCCCACCACGAATGCGGAAAGGCACCCCGATGTTCCGGACCATGCTCAAGTCGAAGATCCATCGCGCCACCGTGACCCAGGCCGACCTGCACTACGTCGGCTCGGTGACTGTGGACGAGGATCTGCTCGACGCGGCGGACCTGCTCCCCGGCGAGCAGGTGGCGATCGTGGACATCACGAACGGCGCGCGGCTGGAGACGTACGTGATCCCGGGGCGGCGGGGCAGCGGCGTGATCGGCATCAACGGCGCCGCCGCGCACCTGGTGCACCCCGGTGACCTGGTCATCCTCATCTCGTACGGTCAGATGGACGACGCCGAGGCCCGCACGTACCGCCCGAAGGTGGTCCACGTCGACGCCGACAACAGGGTCGTGGACCTGACCGCCGACCCGGCCACGGCCGCCCCCGGCACCGCAGGCGCCCCCGTCCCCAACCCCCTCGCCGCCTCTTCCCGTTGATCTTGCAGTCGCGGCCCCTCCGCCACCCCTTTCAGGCGGTTTGTCAAGGCGGTTAGTGCAAGATCGACGGGGCGCAAGGGCGGGGAACGCGGTCTGTCACCGGAAGGTCATTTTCGGCTACCCTGGGCGGACCGTCGGGGATCGACGGTCGTCGGCTGGGGGAGGCCGCGATGCGCCGTGCGATGAGCTTCCTGGTCGCCGCGATGGTCGCGAGCGCCGCTCTGACCGGCTGCGCCGGCACCGGCGGGCTGGACGGCGACCTCGCCGACGACTGGCCTGCGATGGCCGCACCCGGGCCGTTCACCCCGGCCGCAGAGGTCTGCCAGGTCGCCGACTTCATCCCGAGCGTCGGCCTGTCCGCGTACGCGCCGGTCGGCTGCGAACTGCCGCACCGGGTGGAGACCGTGCACGTCGGGGCGTTCACCGCCGACCGGGCCGAGCCGCCGTCGCTCGCCTCACCGGAGATGCGTACCGCGTTCGCCGACTGCGACAAACGGGCCAGCGGGTACGTGGGTGACGACTGGCGCGCCGGACGCCTCCGGCTGGCGGTGGCGGTGCCGACCGCCCTCGGCTGGACGGCCGGCTCCCGCTGGTACCGGTGCGACCTGACCGAGCTGACCACGGTCGAGGCGGCGGCCACCGTGGTCACCCGTACCGGCAGCCTGCGCGACGCGCTCAAGCCGCCCTCCCCGCTGCGGCTGGGCTGCCAGCGCACCACCCGGGAGGCGGGCCGGGTGCAGCGGCTCACCCCGGTCGACTGCGCTGTCGCGCACGACGCGGAGTTCGTCGGCGTGTGGGCCGCGCCGGACCGCCCGTACCCGAAGAAGCCGGAGGACTGGGTTCCCCTCTACGACGGCTGCTTCGCTGTGATCGCCCGCTACGCCGGGGTGCCCACCGACGCGTTCCTGCGCTACCGCAGCGACGTGGTGGTCCGCCCGCCCGCCGCCGGTCGCTGGGCGGTCGGCGACCGGGGCGTGCGCTGCTACCTGTGGCTCAGCGACCGTACGGTGACCACCTCGCTCAAGGGCGCCGGACCGGCTGCCCTGCCGCGCCGGACGAGGTAGCCGAGGGCACTCGTCACGCCCCCCGCGCCCGAGCCGAGTTCGCTTCGGGTTGACTGTGCTCATGGACCTACCC
>NZ_JAGPXV010000959.1:0-1446 GCF_018070405.1 Micromonospora sp. D75 | reverse complement strand
ACCCGGTCGAGACGTACGGGGTGCGGCTGGAGCACGGCGGGCGGGTGTTCTGCTACTCCGCCGACACCGCGCCCTGCGAGGCGTTGCTGCGCCTGGCCCAGGACGCCGACGTGTTCCTCTGCGAGGCGAGCTACATGGACGGCGTGGAGAACCCGCCGGATCTGCACCTGACCGGCCGGGAGGCGGGCGAGGCGGCCACCAAGGCGGGCGTGGGGCGGCTGCTGCTCACCCATCTCGTACCGGCCTGGGGCAGCGAGTCGCAGACGGTGGAGGCGGCGGCCGGGGCGTACGCCGGGCCGCTGGACGTGGTGCGGCCCGGCGCCTGCTACGACGTGTGACCCCGGCGGCGGCCGGGCCGTGTCGGCGGACACCCGCGGACGATCCGATCACCGCACCGCATAGGGTGCAGGCATGGCGCGACCTGACGGGCGGGAGCCCGACCAACTCCGACCGGTGACCCTGACCCGGGGCTGGAGCACCCACCCGGAGGGTTCGGTGCTCGTCGAGTTCGGCGCGACCCGGGTGCTCTGCACGGCGAGCGTCACCGAGGGCGTGCCGCGCTGGCGCAAGGGTTCCGGGCTGGGCTGGGTGACAGCCGAGTACGCGATGCTGCCCCGGGCCACCAACACGCGCTCGGACCGGGAGAGCGTGCGCGGCAAGGTCGGCGGACGTACCCATGAGATCTCCCGTCTGATCGGCCGCAGCCTGCGCGCCTGCGTGGACCTCAAGGCGCTCGGCGAGAACTCGATCGTGCTCGACTGCGACGTGCTCCAGGCCGACGGCGGCACCCGGACCGCGGCGATCACCGGCGCGTACGTCGCGCTGCACGACGCGGTGACCTGGCTGGCCGAGCGCAAGGCGCTGGCCGGCAAGGTGGAGAAGGTGATGCACCGTTCGGTGGCGGCGGTGAGCGTCGGGGTGATCGGCGGCGAGCCGATGCTCGACCTCTGCTACGCCGAGGACGTCACCGCCGAGGTCGACATGAACGTGGTGTGCACCGGCGCCGGCGACTTCGTCGAGGTGCAGGGCACCGGCGAGGCGGGTGTCTTCGCCCGCGATCAGCTCGACGCGCTGCTCGACCTGGGCGTGGCGGGCTGCCTGGAACTGGCCGACGCGCAGCGGAAGGCGCTCTCGTCATGAACAAGGTCCTGCTGGCCACCCGGAACCGGAAGAAGCTCGTCGAGCTGCAGCGGATCCTGGACGGCGCGCTCGGCGCGCACCGGATCGCGCTGCTCGGCCTCGACGACGTCGAGGAGTACCCGGAGCTGCCGGAGACCGGCCTCACGTTCGGCGAGAACGCGCTGATCAAGGCGCGGGAGGGCTGCCGGCGTACCGGCCTGCCGACGATCGCCGACGACTCGGGGCTGGCGGTGGACGCGCTCAACGGCATGCCGGGTGTGTTCAGCGCCCGCTGGTCCGGCCGGCACGGCGACGACCACGCCAACC
>NZ_JAGPXV010000958.1:0-1453 GCF_018070405.1 Micromonospora sp. D75 | reverse complement strand
CCTCACGCCGCGCGGCAGCACGGCCCCACCTCGTACGACGGACCGCTGAACCGGTTCAGCTCAGCGGGCGGCGGACGGGAACCTCTCGAACCACGCCTCGACCCGCTCGGCGGTCGCCGGACGGGCCAGCGCGAAGCCCTGCCCGTACCGGCAGCCGGCCCGGCGCGCGCCCGCCACCTGGCCCTCCGACTCCAGCTCCTCGACCACCAACTCGACCCCGAGCCGGTCGGCCAGGTTCGCCACCACGTCGATGAGCGGACGCTGCCCGTCCCCACCCGGCCAGACCAGATGCGGACCCACCTTGAGCAGGTCGATCGGCAGGCGGCGGAGCTGGGCGAGCGAGGCGTGCTCGGCGCGGAAGTCGTCGAGCGCGGTCCGCACGCCGATCGAGCGGAGACCGGCGAGCCGGGCCACCACAGTGGACAACTCGGCGCCCACCCCCGGCTCGGCCACCTCCACCACCAGCCGCTCCGGCGACACGTCGTACGCGGCCAGCGCGGTCGCCGTACGCGCCACGAAGTCCGGCGCGGCCAGCTCACGCGGCGTCACGTTGACAGCCATCCACAGCTCCCGGCCGCCCCCCGACCACGCGGCGAGTTGGCGGCAGGCCCGGTCCACCACCCACCGCCCGATCTCGCCGACCAGATCGAGGTCGGCCGCCACCGGCAGCAACTCCGCCGGCAGCACGGTGCCCAGCGTGGGACTGCGCCAGCGCAGCAACGCCTCGGTGCCGACCGGTGTCCGCTCCGCGAGCGCCACCACCGGCTGGTAGACCAGGTCCAGCTCACCGCGCGCCACCGCGCCGGGCAGCTCCCGTTCCAGATCCAGGCGCCGGACCAGTTGCTCCTCCAGGTAGGCGTCGTACCACTCGACCCGGTCCCGGCCGAGCTGCACCGCCCGGCGGCGGGCCAGGTCGGCCTGACGCAGCACGTCCTCCGGCTCGCCGCTTCCGGTCTCGGCCAGCCCGACGCTCACCCGCACCCGGGCCACCCCGCCCGGCCGCGGGTACGGCTCGGTCAGCGCCGCCAGCAGCCGGGTGCCGAGCGCGTACGCCAGCACCGGCCCGACATCGGTGAGGACGGCGTACTCGGTGTCGCCCAGCCGGGCGATCAGGTCGTGCGCCTCGACGCCGGTTCGGAGCCGGCGCGCGACCTCGGTGAGCACCGGCCCCTCCGGCACGGCCGCGCCCTCGCCGTGCAGGTCGACCACGAGCAGGGCGCCACCGCTGCGCTGCGCCAACGCCCGGACCAGATCCGCGCGCGTCAGCGGCGCGGGCTCGACGGCCCGGGCATCAGGCCCGAGCCGGCGCCGCAGCCACGCCTCCCGGGCCGCCAGTCGTTGCACGCGGCGACGCTGGTCCGCGGCGGCGAGCAGCTCACCCACCATGATCGGCGGAACGACCGTCAGGCCCAGAGCCATCGCGCCGGTACTGAACTCCCCCACCACGCACAGA
>NZ_JAGPXV010000957.1:0-1468 GCF_018070405.1 Micromonospora sp. D75 | reverse complement strand
CAGCCGCACCGACTCGCGGCCGGCGACCACCTCGGCCGGGTCGGCGACCTCGGGCAGCACCCGGTCGTCGGGCGCCGGGCCGACCCAGATCTGCTCCGGGCGCGGCTCGCCGGGATGGGTGGCCGTGCCGACGCCCGCCGGGCCGAGGTCCATCGGCCGGACCCGGCGCTGCGCGCTGGTGGCCATGCTGAGGCAGACGTTCGTGGCGATCCGGTAGAGCCAGGTCCGCAGCGCGGACCGCCCCTCGAACTTGTCGAAGTTGCGCCAGGCCCGGACGAAGGTGTCCTGCACCGCGTCCTCGGCTTCGAAGGCCGAACCCAGCATCCGGTAGCAGTAGCCGGTCAGCTCCGACCGGTACGCCTCTAGTTGCGCCTCGACGGGAACGCTCGCCACCTCGCTCACCCGGCTGAAACTAGCCCACATGCTGCATGAACGCGAGTACCCCGGGCGCGCGGCGATGAGTACGCCCCGTTCGCCCGGTCCACCGGTGGTCAGGTCAGCACACCCGAGGAGCACCGATGACCACCACGCAGCGCGACGAGACCCACGCCCCCGGGCGGTACGCCGACGTCAACGGCGTACGCCTCTACCACGAGACACACGGCAGCGGACGGCCGATGATCCTGCTGCACGGCGGCCTCACCTCGGGCGAGATGTTCGCGCCGATCCTGCCCGTGCTCACCGCGAAACACCAGGTCGTCGTGGTGGACCTGCAGGGGCACGGCCGCACCGCCGACGTGGACCGGCCGCTCGACATGGCGTTGATGGCCGACGACGTCGCCGCGCTGATCGACCACCTCGGGCTGGACCGGCCGGACGTGGTCGGCTTCTCCCTCGGCGGCGGCGTCGCCCTGCACGTCGGTTTCCGGCACCCGGAGAAGATCGGCCGGCTGGTCGCCGCGTCCGCGCACATCCGCCGCGACGCCGTCTACCCGGACATGCTGGCGCAGCAGGGTCAGGTCAACGCCGCGGCGGCCGAGTACCTGAAGGACACCCCGATGTACGAGCTGTACGAGCGGGTCGCGCCGCGTCCGGAGGACTTCCCCCGGCTGCTCGACAAGATCGGCGAGGCGATGCGGAAGGACTTCGACCTCGCCGACCAGGTGCGTGCCCTGCGGGTGCCGACGCTCGTGGTCGCCGCCGACGCCGACATGGCCCCGCCGAGCCACTTCGTGGAGGTGTTCGAGCTGCTCGACGGCGGCCGGCGCGACGGCGGCTGGACCGGCGAGGGCCGCCCGGCGGGCGGGCACGCGCTGGCGATCCTGCCCGGCCTGACCCACTACGACATCGACCAGTCGCCGCTGTTCGCCGCGGTCACCCTGGACTTCCTCGACCGGGACCGCTGACCCGCGCGTGTGCCGCGTCCCGTACCGGGGTACCGCTTCCGGAGGAACACCGGTGAGGAGGACGAGATGACCGACCCCAGGTACGCACCGATCGGGCTGGCCACCTCCGGGCAACTCGTCAC
>NZ_JAGPXV010000956.1:0-1477 GCF_018070405.1 Micromonospora sp. D75 | reverse complement strand
CGGCCGGTCCGGGAGCGGTCATACGCGCCAGGGTAGTGCCCCGGCACTCACCGGTAAGGACCTGCGGCCCGATCGCTGGCGACGACGACGATCTCACCCTCGGGGGCGGCGCTGGCGAGCGTCTCGTACGCCGACGGTTCGTCCACCGATCGGGCGAGCAGCGGCACGGCGGTGACCTTGACGTCGAACCCGCCGAGCGCCCGCCGGTACGCCCCGACCGACTCCCACTCGGTGAGCAGGCACCAGTGGTCCGGGTCGTCGAGCGCCCGCAGCAGTTCACCGCGCAGGTAGCCGGGGCGGGCGGCGAGCGCGGCCAGCGCGGCGTGCGCCTCCCGGGTGAACTCGTCCACCGTTTCGGCTTCCACCACGAACCGGTTGGTGACCAGCACGGCGTTCCTCCTCGTAGAGTTTGTGGCATGCAGCGTACGCAGAGTCCCGTGCTGTCCCGGTTGGCACGGCTCAACCCGACGGCGGTGTTCCTCGCCGTACTGGCCCTGATGCTGGTCGGCCTCTTCGCGCCCGGCCCGGCGGGCGGCGTCCTGCTGCTGGCGCTGGCCGGCGGCCTGGTGTGGCTGATGTCGGTCACCTGGCCGGTGCAGGCGCCGGCGACCCGGATGTTCCGGCTGGTGATGCTCACCCTGTTGATCGCGGTGGCGCTGGCGAAGCTCATGGTCGGCTGACGTACGGAAGCAGAGCCGAGCTGACCTGCGCTGACATGCAATCATGCGTTTTTGACAATAGTTTTCGTTGTCGCGGACAGTTGAGCCCATGACCGTTCGCGCACCCCGCCGTGTCCTGACCGCCACCGCAACCGCCCTGCTCGCCGCCGCCGGCCTGACCGCCTGCGCGGACGGCACCGGCGCCGCGAGCGAGCCGGGCAAGGTCGGCGTGGTGGCCGCGTTCTACCCGCTGCAGTTCCTGTCCGAGCGGATCGGCGGCGACACGGTCTCGGTCAGCAACCTGACCAAGCCCGGCGCGGAGCCGCACGACCTGGAACTCAACCCGCGGCAGGTCGGCCAGGTCGTCGACGCCGACGTGGTCGTCTACCTCAGCGGCTTCCAGCCGGCGGTGGACGAGGCGGTGGAGCAGAACGGCGGCGACCGCGCGTTCGACGTGGCGGGCGTGACGCCGCTGCGCGACGCCGCCGCCGGTGGCCACGACCACGACCACGAGGGCGAGGCCGGGCACTCCGGGGAGGGCAGCGGCAAGGACCCGCACGTCTGGCTCGACCCGACCCGGCTGGCCACCATCGGCGACAAGCTCGCCGAGCGCCTCGGCAAGGCCGACCCGGAGCACGCCGCCGACTACACCGCCCGCGCGGGCGCGCTGCGCGCCGAGCTGACGAAGCTGGACACCGAGTACGCCGACGGCCTGCGCACCTGCAAGCGCCGGGAGATCGTCACCAGCCACACCGCGTTCGGCTACCTCACCGAGCGCTACCAGCTGGAGCAGATCGGCATCAGCGGGCTCACCCCGG
>NZ_JAGPXV010000955.1:0-1480 GCF_018070405.1 Micromonospora sp. D75 | reverse complement strand
TGTCGACCGGCAGGCCGGCCGCCGCCCCGGCAGGGCAGCCGCCGTGCAGCACCCGCACCTGCCGGTGGCCCGCCCAGCGCAGCGTCCACCAGGCCCGGGCGGCGGACATCCCGTCGCCGCCGTCGTACACGACAACGGGGTGACCGGCGCGGACACCCGCCGCCCGCAGCGCGGCCTGCAACGCCGCCGGGTCCGGCAGCGGGTGCCGGCCGGCGGCGCCGGGCCGCCCGCACAGCTCGGTGTCCAGGTCGACGAAGACCGCGCCGGGCAGGTGGCCGGCAGCGTAGTCCGCGCGGCCGGGCGGCCCGGTGAGCCGCCAGCGGACGTCGAGCAGGGTCGGCGGGTCGGCATGATCGAGTTCGGCGGCGAGCCGGTCGGGCTCGACCAGCAGGTCTGCGGTGGCGGACATGCGGTCCAGTCAACACCATCCGGGCCGCCACCTCCGGCTTCGCCTGCCGTCGATGGTCGGTGGTAACGGGTACCATCGGTGCCCGGGAGGCCGCTGACGTGAAGCACGACCTTGTTGACACGACCGAGATGTACCTGCGCACCATCCTCGAACTCGAGGAGGAGGGTGTGCCGCCGCTGCGTGCCCGCATCGCCGAGCGGCTCAAGCAGAGCGGCCCGACCGTCAGCCAGACCGTCGCGCGGATGGAGCGGGACGGCCTGCTCACGGTCGAGGGCGACCGGCACCTGAGCCTCACCCCGGCGGGTCGCAACACCGCCGTGTCGGTGATGCGCAAGCACCGGCTGGCCGAGCTGCTGCTGGTGAACGTGATCGGGATGCCCTACGAGGAGGCCCACGAAGAGGCCTGCCGGTGGGAGCACGTGATGAGCGACGCGGTGGAGAAGCGGGTCTTCGACCTGCTCAACCGCCCCACCCGCTCGCCGTACGGCAACCCGATCCCGGGCCTGGAGGAGCTGGGCGACCCGGGCCAGCCGCCGGTCGAGGCCGGCGAGAGCGAGCGCAACCTGGCCTTCCCGGGCCTGTCCGGCCAGGTCGTGGTGCGCCGCATCTGCGAGAGTGTGCAGACCGACTCGGACGTGCTCCGGCAGTTGCACGCAGCCGGTGTCGACCCGGGCGCGACGGTGACCGTGGCGCAGGAACGCGACGGCGTCTCCATCGACCGCTCCGGCGACCGGGTCCGCCTGCCCCGCGAGGTGGCGTCCCGGGTGTTCGTCGCGGCCCGCTGACCCGGGTCAGAGCTGGCGGGTGTCGATCACCTTGGCCAGCGTGACCAGCTTGCCGGCCGTCTTGTCCGCCTCCGCCTTGGCGGTGCCGGTGGGGGCGGTCCAGCGCAGGGTGGCGAGCCGGCCCTCGGTGGCCAGCCAGCCGACCTCGGCGACCGGGCCCGCCTTCGCGGTCTTGGGCAGCGTGCGCCGGTAGCCGGCCTTACCCAGCTTGGTGATCTTCGTGGCGCCGCTGGGCTGCACGTCGAGGGTGAACGTGGCCGCGTCGATCGACGTCTCGGTGACCGAC
>NZ_JAGPXV010000954.1:0-1481 GCF_018070405.1 Micromonospora sp. D75 | reverse complement strand
CGGCCCACGCGGCCGGCGCCCCAGACGGCGACATGACGTCCGCGCAGATCAGACAGGCGCACGGGCTCTCCTCGGACTCGGTCGGTGCACGGCGGTGGGGGTCGGCCCAGCCGGACACGGGCGGACGAACCAGGGCCTAGTATGGCGTGTGCCCAACGAGCAGCTGCGGCGGATGGACGCCTTCACCTTCCCGTCCTACTCGATCGACTTCGCCACCGGCGAGGTCCTGTTCGACTACGCCCTGACCGGTCCCGACGGCGAGCGGCGATTCACCGAGGTGATCACGCTCCCGCTGCCGGCCGAGCCGGTCTCCGACGCCACGGCGGCCACCCTGGCGCGGGTGCTGGAGCTGCTGCACGTGGTGGCCGGTGTCAGCTACTACAAGGCCGCCGCGCCACCCCGGCTGGTGCTGCCCGCGCCGCTGGGCGCCGCCGCCGTCGAGCTGGTCACCGCCGTCTACACCAAGGGCCTCGCCGAGTACGCGTACCGCAACGAGCTGCCGCACGTGCTGGAGCTGCGTCCCGAGGTGCCGTCCGGCGTCGTGGACCCGGCGGCCCCGCTGGACAACTCCGACCGGCGGCCGCTGTCGGCGGTGGGCGGCGGCAAGGACTCCATCGTCACGCTGGAGGCTCTGCGCCGCGCCGGCCTCGACCCGGTGCCCTTCTCGGTCAACCCGAACCACGTGATCGTGGCGGTGAACGAGGCGTCGGACCTGGTGCCGCTGGCCGCCCGGCGGCGGCTGGACCCGGTGCTGTTCGAGCTGAACGCGGCCGGCGCGCGCAACGGGCACATCCCGGTCACCGCGATCAACTCGCTGATCGCCGTGGCCACCGCCGTCCTGCACGGGCTCGGCCCGGTGGTGATGTCGAACGAGCGCTCGGCGTCCGACCCGAACCTGATCTGGAACGGCCACGAGATCAACCACCAGTGGTCCAAGGGCGTCGAGGCGGAAGGGCTGCTGCGCGCGGCGCTGGCCGAGCACGCCGGGCTCACCGAGCCGTACTTCTCGCTGCTGCGTTCCCTGTCCGAGCTGCACATCGCCCGGCTGTTCGCCGAGATCGACCGGTACGACGCGGTGGTGACCAGCTGCAACGCCGCGTTCAAGCTGCGCGACGCGAGCGAGCGCTGGTGCCGGGACTGCCCGAAGTGCCGCTTCGTGTTCCTCGCCATGGCCCCGTTCATGCCCCGGGAGCGGCTGACCGGCATCTTCGGCGGCGACCTGCTGGCCGACGAGTCCCAGGTGCCCGGCTACCGGGAGCTGCTCGGCGTCGACGGGCACAAGCCGTTCGAGTGCGTCGGCGAGGTGGAGGAGTCGGTGGTCGCGCTGAGCCTGCTCGCCCAGCAGGACCAGTGGCGCGACGCCCCGGTGGTACGCGCCCTGGTCGCGGCCCTGCCCGACACCGCCTGGCAGGCGGCCGCCACTTCCGACGTGTTCACCCCCGCCGGCCCGAACTTCGTCCCGCCCCCCTACGCCAAAACCC
>NZ_JAGPXV010000953.1:0-1484 GCF_018070405.1 Micromonospora sp. D75 | reverse complement strand
CGCCGACCTTGGTGAGCAGGCCGGCGAAGACGGCGGTCACCGGCGCGGGCGCGGTCGGGTAGCTGTCCGGCAACCACGCCGACAGCGGGAACACCGCCGCCTTGATCCCGAACGCGAGCAGCAGCATCAGTTGCAGCGTCAGGCGTACGCCCGACGGCAGCGCGTCCAGCCGGCCGGCGAGCTGCGCCATGTTCAGCGTGCCGGTGGCCGCGTACACCAGCCCCACCGCGGACAGGAACAGCAGCGACGACAGGATGCTGACCACCACGTACGTCGAGCCGGTGCGCAGCCGCACCTCGGTGCCGCCCAGCGTGATCAGCACGAAGCTCGCGGCGAGCAGGATCTCGAAGCCGACGAAGAGGTTGAACAGGTCCCCGGCCAGGAAGGCGTTCGTCACGCCCGCGGTGAGCACCAGGTACGTGGGGTGGTAGATGCTCACCGGCGCGGTCTCGCTGGTCTCCCCCCGGCCCTGGCCGATCGAGTAGAGCAGCACGCACAAGGTCACCGCTGAGGAGACCAGCACCATCAGCGCCGCCAGCTGGTCGGCCACCAGCACGATGCCCACCGGCGCCGGCCAGCCGCCCACCTGCACCACCACCGGCCCGAACCGGTACGCCTCGACCAGCAGCACCGCCGCCACCACCAGGACGCTGGACAGGCAGAGCACGCTTATCGACCGCTGCAGGCGGGGCCGCCCGGACAGCAGGAGGGTGAGCGCCGCGCCGAGCAGCGGCACCACCACCGGCAGCGGCACGAGCCCGCTCATGTCTCACCGTCCCGGCGCAGCCGCCGGCGGGCCGGCTCCGGGTCCACCTGCTCCGGGTCGTCGTCCGGGCCCTCGCCGCCGTGGTCCGCGGTCGACACCTCGTTACTCTCGGCGAGCCGGACGATCTGCCGGTCCTCCAGGTCGTCCTGCACCTCGTCGTCGCCGCTGGTGTACCAGCTGCGGTACGCGACGGCGAGCAGGAACGCGGTCAGCCCGAACGTGATCACCACTGCGGTGAGCACCATGGCCTGGGGCAGCGCGTCGCTCATCTCACCCTGCGGGGAGGAGCCCACGAACGGTGCGGCGCCGGCTCGCCCGCCGAGCAGGATGAGCAGGGTCACGCCGTTGCCGAGCAGGATGATGCCGAGCAGGATCCGGGTCAGGCTGCGTTCCAGCAGCAACGTGACACCGGCGGCGACGAGCACCCCGACCGCCAGCACCAGCACCAGCGTCGGACCGGCCGCCCCCCTGGTCACTGAGCCACCTCTGTTCGCGACTGCGGGGCTCGCAAACCCGGCTCACTCCTCGCGCTCACGATGGCCCGTCCCGCTGGACGATCAACCCGCGTCCCGCCTCACCGGCGGCCTCCACGTGCCGGTCCACCTCGGCGCCCAGGCTGCGCAGGATGTCCAGCACCAGCCCGACCACCACCAGGTAGACGCCGATGTCGAAGAAGAGCGACGTGACCAGGTAGAAGTCGCCGATCACCGGCAGCCAC
>NZ_JAGPXV010000952.1:0-1489 GCF_018070405.1 Micromonospora sp. D75 | reverse complement strand
ACCACGTCTCATCCCCGATGACCGGCGACGGTCCGTTCCCACGGGCCGGACCGCCTCGTCACCGACGGATCGAAAGGGCGGACATGACCGAACCCGAGGAGGTCCCCGACGGCGACATCGGGGCCGGTGAGCCGATCGAGGCGGCCCCGACGGCGAACCCGTCCCGGGTGCGGGTGCCGCCGGAGGGCCTGAAGCAGCACACACCGAACGAGGGCGAGCCGGCATCCGGGCCGCCGCCGGCAGAGGAGGCGTGATGGCACGCGAGGCGCGACTCGACCCCGAGGTCGAGGTGATCTGGGACGACTTCCACGCCGAGGTGAACGTGTCCTCCGAGACGCTGCGGCAGTGGCTGCTGACCCGCGGCTCGGGGGAGGAGGCGTTCGGCCCCGGCCCGGACCTCGACCTGCCCGAACCCGGCCGGCAGATCCTCGCCGTGCTGCGCAAGCGCAAGGTGGACCTCACGCCGGAGGACATCGAGGTGATGCGCGAGGCGATCACCCGGATCCGGGAGCTGACCGCGCAGCGGCCACGCCGGGGCAACGCCGACGACGAGTGGCGGCACGCCCTGCTCGACCTCGGCCACGACGTCCTGATCGAACGCTGAGCCGGTACGCCGGCGCCCGGGCGGGTCACCCACCCGGGCGCCGGCGTCTACTCCGACTCCAGGCTGGGCAGCCGCAGCCCGGCCGCGTCCGCCGCGGCCAGCAGGTCGTCCCGGGCCCGCTCCGCACGGCTGAGCAGGTTGGCGTACTCGGTGACGTCGGCCGGGTCCGGCACCTCCGGCAGCCGCCGCAGGAACGCCTCCACCTCGGCGGCGGCGGTGGTGTGCGCGGTGGCCGCCTGACGCAGCAGCTCCCGCTGGTCGGCGGCCGGATACAGATCAGTCATGTCGCCGGTGTTACCCGGGTTCAGGCGATTCGCACCCCGCCGGTGCCGTTGGGCTGCACGCCGAACTCCGGGTGCGCCAGCAACCAGCCCAGATAGTCGGGATGGTTGGCCAGCGCGTCCGTGTACGCCGCCACCGCCGCCGCCAGCACCGGGTCGGCCACCGCGGCCGCCGGCACGTCCGGGTGCCAGCCGAGCAGCAGCCGCCAGCGCAGCGGCGAACCGGCCAGCCGCCGCGTGACCAGCCCGGCGACCGGCCGGAACGTGGCCTGGCACAACGCCACCGCCTCGCCCGCGTCCACCAGCTCCAGGGCGGCCCGCACGTCCGCCTCGTACACCTTCTTGGGGGTGAAGCCGGCGCGGGCGCACGCGGCGGCGAAGCAGTCGCCGAAGCAGCCGTCGCCCGGCGCGGCCACCCACCGCTCGTGACTCAGGTCGACCAGGTCGATCTCGGCGCGACCGGCCAGCGGGTGGGTCTGCGGCAGCAGCACGCAGATCGGCTCCACCGCCACCTCCCGCCAGCTCAGCCCGAACCCCGCCGACGGCGTCGAGTCGCCGCACACCCCGGTGAGGGCGAAGTCGAGCCGGCCGCCGGCCACCATCT
>NZ_JAGPXV010000951.1:0-1491 GCF_018070405.1 Micromonospora sp. D75 | reverse complement strand
CGTCGAGGCGCTGCTGCGCGACGTCGACGCCGACCCGGCGCCCCTGACCGCGGTGGTGCACGCCGCCGGGGTGGGCCAGCTGAACATGCTCGTCGACACCGACCTCGCCGGCCTGGCCGGGGTGCTCGACGGCAAGATCGCCGGCGCCGTGCACCTGGACGAGCTGCTGGGCGACCGACCGCTCGACGCGTTCGTGCTGTTCTCCTCCATCGCCGGCATCTGGGGCAGCGGCGGCCAGGCCGCGTACGCCGCCGGCAACGCCTTCCTCGACGCCCTCGCCGAGCGGCGCCGCGCCCGCGGCCTGACCGCCACCGCCGTGGCGTGGGGCCCCTGGGCCGACGGCGGCATGGCCAGCGGCGAGGGGCAGGAACTGCTGGCCCGCCGTGGCCTCAGCCCCATGTCGCCGGCCCAGGCCGTGTACGCGCTGCGCAGCGCCGTCGGCCGGGCCGGGCCGGCGGTGACCGTGGCGGACGTCGACTGGTCCCTGTTCACCCCCGCGTTCGCCGCCGCCCGCGCCCGCCCCCTGCTCGACGACATCGCCGAGGCGCGCGACGCCCTGCGCGTGGTCGACGCGGAACCGGAGGGCACCGTCGGCGGCGGGCTGCGGCAGCACCTGCTGACGCTGCCCCGCGCCGAGCAGGACCGCCACCTGACCGAGCTCGTACGCACGCACACCGCCGCCGTGCTCGGCCACTCCGGCACCGAACTGGTCAAGGCCAACCGGGCGTTCAAGGAACTCGGCTTCGACTCGCTGACCGCCGTCGAGCTGCGCAACCGGCTCGGCGCCGCCACCGGCCTCACCCTGCCCACCACCCTGGTCTTCGACTACCCGAACCCGGCCGCCCTCGCCGACCACCTGTCGGCGACGCTGCGCCTGCACGAGGTCGAGACCGTCACCGCCTGGGGCCCCGCCGGGCCGGTCGACGACGACCCGATCGTCATCGTCGGCATGAGCTGCCGCTACCCGGGCGGCGTGGCCAACCCGGACGACCTGTGGGAGCTGGTCGCCACCGGGCGCGACGGCATCAGCGGCTTCCCCGACGACCGCCACTGGGACATGGGCCGGCTGCTGGCCGTCGACGCCGACGGGCAACCCGTCTCACACACCCGCGAGGGCGGCTTCGTCGACGGCGCCACCACATTCGACCCGGGCTTCTTCGGCATCTCGCCGCGCGAGGCCGTCGCCATGGACCCGCAGCAGCGGCTGCTGCTGGAGGCGTCCTGGGAGGCCATGGAGCAGGCCGGCATCGACCCGGAGGAGCTGCGCGGCAGCCGTACCGGCGTCTTCGTGGGCGCCTCCCCGTCGGGCTACGGCACCACCGACACCCCGGCCGAGCTGGCCGGCTACCAGCTCACCGGCGGCGCGCACAGCGTCATCTCGGGCCGGGTGTCGTACACCTTCGGGCTGGAGGGCCCGGCGGTGACGGTCGACACCGCCTGCTCGTCCTCGCTGGTGGCTGTGCACCTGGCCGCCCAGGCGCTGCGCGGCGG
>NZ_JAGPXV010000950.1:0-1493 GCF_018070405.1 Micromonospora sp. D75 | reverse complement strand
ACAGATCGTCGACCCGGCGCAGGTGCGGTAGCCACTCGGTGGCGTCCGCCGGCGCGTCGGGGGTCTCGGTGTCGAACCGGCGCAGCCGGCGTACGCCGTAGGCGCCGAGCGCCACCACGGCCAGGGCCAGCCCGGACACCACGAACGCGAACCCGAGTCCCCGGCCGGGGCCGGTGCCGATCAGCGCGCCGACGCTGCCGGCCAGCGCGCCGCCGGGGGCGAACATCGGTTCCAGCAGCGACCCGCTCAGCGGCACCAGCACGGCGAAGCCCAGCGGCAGCGTCGCCCAGGTCAGCGTCTGGATGATCGCCAGCACCCGGCCGTGGAACCGCTGCGGCACCTTCACCTGGATGATCGACAGGTAGATGCCGTTGTGCAGGCCCAGGCCCAGCCCCACGCCGAAGCTGCCGAGCGCCACCAGCAGCAGGCTCGGCCGGACGCCGCTGAGCACCAGGCTGACCGCCACGCCGAACGCGATGGCGATCAGCGCGGGCATCCGGCGCCGGGTCGGGCCGCCCCACACCGCGATGGCGAGTCCGCCGAGGACGGCGCCGAGCGCCTCGGCGAACGCCACGGTGCCGACCTGGCCCATCGTGCCGAACGCGAGCACCATCGGCGGCACCAGCAGCAGGCTCGCCAGGCACAGGTTGTAGAGCGAGAAGAAGCCCAGCATGGCCCGGAAGCCCGGCTCGGCCCACGTCATCCGCGCGCCGCCGATCAGCTCCGCCAGGAACGGCTCCTTGCGCCGCCGGCCGAGCAGGTCGGGGAACCGCACCGCGGTCAGCACACCGATCGCCACCACGTAACTCACGATGTCGATGACCAGGACGCCGGCCAGACCGATCGCGGCCAGCAGACCCGCAGCCAGCAGCGGCACCGCGAGCGAGCTGAGCCCGACCGCGAGCTGCGCGATGCCGTTGGCGTGCCCCAGATAGCGCTTCGGCACCACCTGTGGGATCGCGGCCAGGTAGGTGATGCGTTGGAACACCGACGCCGCGCCGAGCACGCACACGAGCGTGTAGACGGCCGCCAGCCCCAGCCGGTCGGTCCAGAGCAGCAGCGCCAGCAGCGCCTCCGCTGTCACCGCCGTCGCGCACGCGGCCAGCAGCACCCGGCGCCTGTCGAACCGGTCCGCGACCGCGCCGGCGACCGGCAGCGTCAGCAGCGCCGGCAGGTACGCGATCACCCCGGACAGGCCGAACCACAGCATCGAGCCGGTCTCCAGGTAGACCCAGACCGGCACCGCCCACTGGGTCAGCGCCGACCCGGTCGACGAGATGAGCTGGCTGGCGGTGATGGCCAGGAACCGGCGTACGCCCGGTTGCACGCCGGTCTCGGCGGTGACCGGATCGGTGCTGGTGGCCGCCAGTGCCCAGCCGTCACCGGCGAGCTGTCGTGGCGCGGCGGACGGCGCGGCGGACGGCTCGGCGAGCCGGGGATGGGTGCGGGTGAGCACCTCGGCGAGCGCCTCGGCCCGCTGCTTGACGAAGTAG
>NZ_JAGPXV010000095.1:0-13046 GCF_018070405.1 Micromonospora sp. D75 | reverse complement strand
CCGCAAGATCCGCCAGCAGATGGCGGAGCGGCGCTCGCTCTACAACCAGATCGCCGAGCTGACCAACCGCATCAAGCAGAACACCTGACCCCATCTCTCCCACGCCGCCCGCGCGCTGCCCGTCCGGCGGCTCCGGCGGTGATCAAGGAGTTTGTGTCGGGACGACACGTCATTCCTGCCCCGAACTCCTTGGTCAACAAGGCGGGGCTGCTGCGCAGGAGTCCGCCGACCCGAGCGCCTCGCCCAGTGTCTGCACGGACCCCGACCGCAGATCTTGGAAGGAAACGGCCGCTACAGGGGCCCTCGCCTTCCAAGATCTCTGCGGAGCCGGGGCTTGGCCTCGCACGAGTCGACCGGGGCCCCGAGCCCCATCGAAACTTTGCGTCGATCATGAGGTTGACGGCGACAAACCGGGCGCCAACTGCCGCCAACTTCATGGTCGACACGTGCGGGGCGGGAGCCGGAGGACGGGCGGGGACGGGGGCGGCGCGCCGAGGAAGGCTCGTGTCGACGCCCTGTTGACGTGATGAAGGTGACCAGCGGACGCCGACAGGCGGCTGACGGCAAGCCGACAGCACGGGTTCGTTGACCCTCGACCCGGTGGAGGGCCCAGGATCGGCGCTGTGTTCATCCACAGCTCGTACCCCTTGTCCACAGCCCCTGTGTCACAGGCAGTGGACAACCACCGTCCGCACCCGGCCGGTTACCCACAGACTGTGGACAACTCCTGGGGACGAGGCTGTGGACGCCTGGGGATGACGATCACGTTGTCCCCAGATGACAGGTCGCCTGTGGGCGAGCTGTTGAAGGTTCTGGGGATTAAGGCGGTCGACGCTGTCGGCGCTGTCCACAGCGCTGGGGAGAAAACCGGTGGATTAGCGGTGGACAACCGGTGGACAGCCGTGGAAAACCCGGCGGCTGGCGGGGGCTGTGGACCCGGACACGAGTTTTACCCCCGGTTCTCCACAGCCAAACCACCGGTGGATAACGTGTCTGACCTGCGCAGACGGTGGTTCTCCACAGTTTGCACAGGTGCGATGAAGACGATGAGTTATCTCTTCTAAACAACAAAAACCAATCATCACCGTTGGACTTCCTGTGGATCGGGCCGGAGCGCTGCCGTCGGCAGTCACCCCGGGCACCTGGATCCACGGGGTCGGGCGCACAGCCGATGCCCGCGCGCCCTAAGGTGCGATGGGTACCCGCACGGTCGGGCGGGACGGGTGGCAGCGGTCGGCATGAGAGAGTTGTCGCTGACGTCGACGCGGAGGCATTGATGAAGTTCCGAGTGGAGCGCGACGCGCTCGCCGAGGCGGTCGCGTGGACCGCCAAGAGCCTGCCCAACCGGCCCTCCGTACCGGTGCTGGCCGGGGTGATGCTCCGCGTCACCGACGGCAACCTGCAGGTCTCCGGCTTCGACTACGAGGTCTCCAGCCAGGTGACGGTCGAGGTGCAGGGTGACGCGGACGGCGCCGCCCTGGTCTCCGGCCGCCTGCTCGCCGAGATCACCAAGGCCCTGCCGGCCAAGCCGGTGGACATCGCCGCCGTCGGCGCCCACCTGGAGCTGGTCTGCGGCAGCGCCCGCTTCACGCTGCCCACCATGCCGGTGGAGGACTACCCGACACTGCCGGAGATGCCGGAGAGCGCGGGCACCGTCGACGCCGCCGCCTTCGCCACGGCCGTGGCCCAGGTTGCGGTGGCCGCCGGCCGCGACGAGACGCTGCCGATGATGACCGGTGTACGCCTCGAGCTGAGCGGCGGCACGATGGCCATGCTGGCGACCGACCGATACCGCCTCGCGCTGCGCGAGATGGAGTGGAACCCGGACGACCCGGAGATCAGCCTCAACGCGCTGGTGCCGGCCCGTACGCTGCACGACACCGCCAAGGCGCTCGGCCCGCTCGGCGGCCACGTCACCATGGCGCTCTCCTCCGGCGGCGCCGGCGAAGGCATGATCGGCTTCTCCGGTGGCACCCGCCGGACCACCAGCCGCCTGCTCGACGGCGCCAACTACCCGCCGGTGCGTTCGCTGTTCCCGGCCGACCACAACGCCGAGGCCCGCGTCGCCGTCGCCACGCTCATCGAGGTGGTCAAGCGGGTCGCTCTCGTCGCCGAGCGCACCACCCCCGTGCTGCTCAGCTTCAGCGCCGACGGCCTCGTGGTGGAGGCGGGCGGCACCGAGGAGGCCCGGGCCAGCGAGGCGATGGAGGCCACCTTCACCGGTGAGCCGCTCACCATCGGCTTCAACCCGCAGTACCTCATCGACGGCCTGTCCAACCTCGGCGCCCAGCACGCCCTGCTCCGGTTCGTCGACGCGTTCAAGCCCGCGGTCATTTCCCCGGCCGGCGAGGATGGCGAGGTCATACCGGGGTACCGGTACCTCATCATGCCGATCCGCGTGTCCCGCTGATCGCAGGCAGCACGACCCTGACGTACGGAGGTAGGAGCAGATGCAGCTCGGCCTGGTAGGACTCGGCCGGATGGGCGGCAACATGCGGGAGCGGCTGCGCGCCGCCGGGCACGAGGTGGTCGGCTTCGACCACAACCCGGAGATCAGCGACGCCGCGAGCCTGACTGAGCTGGCCGAGAAGCTCCAGTCGCCCCGCGCGGTCTGGGTCATGGTTCCCGCCGGCGTCACCGACGCCACCATCGACGAGCTCGCCGAGGTGCTCGGCGAGGGCGACATCATCATCGACGGCGGCAACTCCCGGTTCAGCGACGACGCCCCGCGCGCCGAGCGGCTGAACGAGCAGGGCATCGGCTACATCGACGTCGGCGTCTCCGGCGGCGTCTGGGGCCGGCAGAACGGGTACGGGCTGATGGTCGGCGGCGCGCAGGAGCACGTCGAGCGCCTGATGCCGATCTTCGAGGCGCTCAAGCCCGAGGGCGAGTTCGGCTTCGTGCACGCCGGCCCGGTCGGCGCCGGCCACTACGCCAAGATGGTGCACAACGGCATCGAGTACGGCCTGATGCACGCCTACGCCGAGGGCTACGAGCTGCTGACCGCCTCCGAGCTGGTCACGAACGGTCCCGGCGTGTTCAAGTCGTGGCGCGAGGGCACCGTGGTCCGGTCCTGGCTGCTCGACCTGCTGGACCGGGCGCTGGACGAGGACCCGGAGCTGGCCGAGCTGAGCGGCTACACGGAGGACACCGGCGAGGGCCGTTGGACCGTGGACGAGGCGGTACGGCTCGCCGTGCCGCTCAACGTCATCACCGCGTCGCTGTTCGCCCGGTTCGCGTCCCGGCAGGACGACTCGCCCGCCATGAAGGCCGTCGCCGCGCTGCGCCAGCAGTTCGGCGGCCACGCCGTCCACAAGCGCTGACCGGTATCCACAGCCTGTGTACGTCCGCCGGCTCGAACTGGTCGACTTCCGCTCGTACGAGCGCGTCGGCGTGGACCTGGAGCCGGGGCCGAACGTGCTCGTCGGCGCCAACGGCGTCGGCAAGACGAACCTGGTCGAGGCGCTCGGCTACGTGGCGACCCTGGATTCGCACCGGGTCGCCACGGACGCCCCGCTGGTCCGGATGGGCGCCACCTCGGCGGTGATCCGCTGCGCGGTGGTGCACGAGGGCCGGGAACTGCTTGTCGAGCTGGAGATCGTGCCGGGCAAGGCCAACCGGGCCCGCCTCGGCCGGTCCCCGGCCCGGCGCGCCCGGGACGTCCTCGGCGCGCTGCGCCTGGTGCTGTTCGCGCCGGAGGACCTGGAACTGGTCCGCGGGGACCCCTCGGAACGTCGCCGCTACCTGGACGACCTGCTGGTCACCCGCCAGCCCCGCTTCGCCGGGGTACGCGCCGACTACGAGCGCGTGGTGAAGCAACGCAACGCGCTGCTGCGTACCTCGTACCTCGCTCGCAAGACCGGTGGCACACGCGGCGGTGACCTGTCGACGCTGGCCGTGTGGGACGCGCATCTGGCCCAGCACGGCGCGGACCTGCTCGCCGGCCGCCTGGAACTGGTCGCCGCGCTCACCCCGCACGTGGCGAAGGCGTACGACGCGGTGGCGGCCGGCCGCGGCGCGGCGGGCATCGCGTACCGGCCCTCGGTCGAGCTGCCCGAACCCGGCGCCGACCGCGCGGCGCTGGCGGAGGCGCTGGCCGCCGCGCTGACCGCGAACCGCGCCGCCGAGATCGAGCGCGGCACCACGCTTGTCGGCCCGCACCGCGACGACCTGGCGCTCACCCTCGGCCCGCTGCCCGCCAAGGGGTACGCGAGCCACGGCGAGTCGTGGTCCTACGCGCTGGCGCTGCGGCTGGCCGGGTACGACCTGCTGCGCGCCGACGGGATCGAGCCGGTGCTGGTGCTCGACGACGTCTTCGCCGAGCTGGACACCGGCCGGCGGGACCGGCTGGCCGAGCTGGTGGGCGGCGCGAGCCAGCTGCTCGTCACCTGCGCTGTGGACGACGACGTGCCGGCGACCCTGCGCGGCACCCGGTACGCGGTGGGCGACGGGACGGTGCGACGTGTCTGACGACGAGGTGCAGCTACCGCCCGCGCGGCTCGGGCCGGGACGCGACGCGCGTACCCCGGGAAAGCCCGCGGACGGCGAGCCGGGCGCGAACCTGCCGGAGGGCGCGACCGGGCCGGAACTGGCACGGGCGGTGCTCGACGCGGCGAAGGCCCGGCGGCAGGCGGCGGCTCCCCGGCGGCGCGGCGCGGTCCGCGGCGACGGCGAGAAGCGGCTGCGCGGCTACTCCGGCCCGGGGCCGGACCCGCGCGACCCGCAGCCGCTGGGTGCGGTGCTGGACAAGCTGGTCAAGGCGCGGGGCTGGCAGCAGCCGGCGGCCGAGGCGACGGTGTTCGGCGCGTGGGAGAAGGTGGTCGGCCCGGAGGTCGCCCAGCACAGCCGCCCGGTGAAGCTGGAGGACGGCGAGCTGACGGTGGAGGCGCGCTCGACGGCGTGGGCGACGCAGTTGCGTCTGCTGGCGGGCTCGCTGTTGCAGCAGATCGCCCGCGAGGTCGGCCACAACGTGGTGCGCAAGCTGCACATCCACGGCCCGGCTGCGCCGTCGTGGTCGCGCGGCCCCCGGCGGGTACGCGGGCGCGGGCCCCGCGACACCTACGGCTGACCGTCGCCGCCCGAGCGCTGGGCCTCCCGCCGGGCGCGCTTGAGTTCGCGCTGCTCGCGGCTCCACTGCTTGCGGCGTTCCAGGTCCTGCTTCCAGGCTTCGCGGGCCAGCCGGGAGCCGCCCTGCACCGCGCCCTGGACCTGGGAGGGGCCGGCGAGGTTCTGGAACACCCAGCCCAACAGGCGGCCACCCTTGCCGGAGGCGTCGCCCACCTGCTCGTCGTCGCTCATCCCGCCGCCCTCCCTGTTTTGTGTGCAAACCATTGGTACACCAATCGTTGCTAGGATCGCAACGACGACGAGGAGGACGAGGTGACCGACCCGATCGAGGAGGACCCCCTGGCGCTGGAGCAGCAGGTCTGCTTCGCGCTGTCGGTCGCCGCCCGGAGCGTCGTCGCGGTCTACCGCCCGCTGCTGGAGCCGATGGGGCTCACCCACCCGCAGTACCTGGTCATGCTGGCACTCTGGCAGCACGCGCCACTGTCCGGGCGGGATCTGAGCCGGCTGCTCCAGCTCGACCCGGGCACGCTGTCACCGCTGCTCAAGCGGCTGGAGGCGGCCGGCTACATCCGGCGGGAACGCGACGCCGCCGACGAGCGCAGCCTGGCCGTCTCGCTCACCGCCGAGGGGCAGGCGCTGCGGACGCAGGCCGAGCGGATCCCGCCGGCCATCGTGCAGCGCCTGGGTCTGCCGCTGGCCGACCTGCGGCACCTGCACACGGCGCTGACCGAGGTGATCGCGGCCGCCAACCGGGCCACGTCTTCTTCCGGCGCTGCGACGCCCGGTCAGGCGTCGGCGTAGACCGCGAAGCCGCGCTCCGCGCAGCGCCGGTAGAAGGCCGCCAGCACGCTCAGCTCGGCGCAGGTGAAGTTCCACTGCGGCGGGTCGCCGCTGTCGTCGCGCAGCCGGTCCAGCCGGCTGTCCAGCCAGCGGAGCTGCTGCTCGGCGAGCCGCCCGTCACCCAGCAACGCGCGCAGCACCTCGCTCACCGACTCGAACGTGACCGCCTCGCCGTACGGCCGGTGCCGGGCGACGAACTTCTCCAGGCCCTCGGCGATCCATGAGCAGCCGTCCGGGTCGATCACCGGGTCCTCGTCCTCGGCCGAGTTCTCCGTGGCGTAGAGCACATTTTCCAGCCCGAGGATCAGGTCGACCAGTTCGGTGTACGCGGTCGCCCGTACCGTGCCGGTCTTGGCGATCAGCTCGGCGAGCGCGGCGGTCGGCGCGGAGATCCGGGGGACGTCCACGATCTCGCCGAAGTCCACGAACTCGGCCGGCGCGACCGGGTCGTAGAAGCGGCCGGTCCGCGGCCAGTGCACCGCGACGTTGTCCAGCCCCATCGGGCGTCACCTCTCACCAAGCGTTTTCGGACCATCTTCGACGATCGTCCCGGTTGCGGGTGCGAAAGATCAAGACCGCAACGGCGGCGCCGCAAAAGCTACGGCACGCCGGACCCGGCCGCGACCCCCGGTCGGGACAGCAGCCGATCACCGGTCGGATGATCGTCACGGCTCACGGTGGCCGGTGGCGCGGCGGTGCCCCGTTGGCGTGTAGGGGGAGTCGCGGGAGGCGCGGTTCGTCCGGCTACGGCATTCTCAGCCGCCTCGGAGAGGGTGCCGAGTGGCGGTTTGGTCGGCTCCGCACAGTAAGATTGGGAGCGAGACGAAAGACCCGAGACGGAGCGACGGGCAGGGGCCCTCCGGGCCCTCGATCATAGTCCCGCCTCGGGTCCGAGCCGATCGCGATCCGCGGGCAACCGTGGCGCCCGGCGTACACGATCCGTGCCTGGTGATCCCAGGGGCGGTCCGTGCGCGCCGACGTCGCGTCCTGTCCGCCGAACCCGCGCCCCCGCGCCCACGCGCGGCCGGTGCGAGAAAGTGGCCGAGCGTGGCAGCGGAGGACAACAAGAAGTACGGTGCCGAGTCCATCACCGTTCTCGAAGGCCTGGAAGCGGTCCGGAAGCGCCCCGGTATGTACATCGGGTCCACCGGCGAGCGCGGTCTGCACCACCTGGTGTGGGAGGTCGTCGACAACGCGGTGGACGAGGCGCTGGCCGGGCACTGCGACACCATCGACGTGGTGCTGCTGGCCGACGGCGGCGTCCGGGTGACCGACAACGGCCGTGGCTTCCCGGTCGACCTGCACCCGAAGCTGAAGAAGCCGGGTGTCGAGGTCGCGCTGACCGTGCTGCACGCCGGCGGCAAGTTCGACGGCAAGGCGTACGCGGTTTCCGGCGGCCTGCACGGCGTGGGCGTCTCCGTGGTCAACGCGCTGTCCACCCGGATGGCGGTCGAGATCCACAAGGACGGTTTCGTCTGGCGCCAGCGCTACGACCACTCCAAGCCGACGCCGCTGGAGAAGGGCGAGGAGACCGACCGCACCGGTTCGGCCGTCTCCTTCTGGCCCGACCCCGACGTCTTCGAGACCGTCGACTTCGACTTCCACACCATCTACCGACGCCTCCAGGAGATGGCCTTCCTCACCCGGGGCCTCACCATCCACCTGCTCGACGAGCGGGTGCCGGAGGACGAGGACGGCAAGACCCGCGAGGTCACCTTCCACTACGAGGGCGGCATCGCCGACTTCGTCCGCCACCTCAACGCCTCCAAGAGCCCGATCCACAAGACGGTGGTCGAGTTCGGCGCCGAGGAGACCGGCATGTCGGTCGAGATCGCCATGCAGTGGAACGAGTCGTACGGCGAGTCGGTCTACACGTTCGCCAACAACATCAACACCCACGAGGGCGGCACCCACGAGGAAGGCTTCCGGGCCGCGTTGACGAGCGTCGTCAACCGCTACGGCGCCGACAAGAAGCTGCTCAAGGGCGACGAGCGCCTCTCCGGTGAGGACATCCGCGAGGGCCTGGCCGCGATCATCTCGGTCAAGCTCACCGACCCGCAGTTCGAGGGCCAGACCAAGACCAAGCTGGGCAACACCCCGGTCAAGGGCTTCGTGCAGCGGGTCTGCAACGAGTCGCTCGTCGACTGGTTCGACCGCAACCCGGCCGAGGCGAAGATCATCATCCAGAAGGCGTCCCAGGCGGCCCGGGCCCGCATCGCCGCCCAGCAGGCGCGCAAGCTCGCCCGGCGCAAGTCGCTGCTGGAGTCCGGCTCGATGCCCGGCAAGCTGGCCGACTGCCAGTCCACCGACCCGCGCGAGTCCGAGGTCTTCATCGTCGAGGGCGACTCGGCCGGCGGCTCGGCCAAGCAGGGCCGCGACCCGCGTACGCAGGCGATCCTGCCGATCCGCGGCAAGATCCTCAACGTGGAGAAGGCCCGCATCGACCGGGTGCTGAAGAACAACGAGGTGCAGGCGCTGATCACCGCGCTGGGCACCGGCATCCACGACGACTTCGACATCGAGAAGCTGCGCTACCACAAGATCGTGCTGATGGCCGACGCCGACGTCGACGGCCAGCACATCCAGACGCTGCTGCTCACGCTGCTGTTCCGGTTCATGCGACCGCTGGTGGAGTTGGGGCACGTCTACCTGGCCGCCCCGCCGCTCTACAAGATCAAGTGGAACAAGAAGGGCGACGACGCCCAGTACGCGTACTCGGACCGGGAACGCGACGGGCTGATCGCGCTGCGCCAGCAGAAGAAGCCCAACGCCCGCCCGGACGACATCCAGCGGTTCAAGGGTCTCGGTGAGATGAACTACCCCGAGCTGTGGGAGACCACGATGAACCCGGCGACGCGCACGCTGCGCCAGGTCACGCTCGACGACGCCGCAACCGCGGACGAGCTGTTCAGCGTCCTGATGGGTGAGGACGTCGAGGCACGTCGGTCGTTCATCCAGCGCAACGCCAAGGACGTGCGGTTCCTGGACATCTGACGGACGCGCCGGGCCGGCCGGTGATCCACCGGCCGGCCCGGTAGTCCACAGAGTTATCCACAGTCTGAACGCTTTCCACAGCCGTTATCCACAGCGAGACCATGACTGAAGAGTCTGATAAGGGTTAACAGTGACCGATACTCCCGAGTCCACCCCGAACGAGCCGGAGACCCCGGAGACACTGGCCGCGGTCGTCCAGCACGACCGGATCGAGCCGGTCGGCCTCGAGGTCGAGATGCAGCGCTCGTACCTCGACTACGCGATGAGCGTCATCGTCGGGCGGGCCCTGCCGGACGTCCGGGACGGGCTCAAGCCGGTCCACCGCAAGATCCTCTACGCCATGTTCGACTCCGGCTACCGGCCGGACCGCGGGTACGTGAAGTGCTCCCGCGTCGTCGGCGACGTGATGGGCCAGTTCCACCCGCACGGCGACTCCGCCATCTACGACGCGCTGGTCCGGATGGCGCAGCCCTGGTCGCTGCGCTACCCGCTGGTCGACGGCAACGGCAACTTCGGCTCCCCCGGAAACGACCCGGCCGCCGCCATGCGCTACTGCCTCGTCGGCGATGCCCGCATCCGTACCGCCCAGGGTTCCGTCCGGATCGGCGACGTCGTGCCGGACGCTGCGGCGAGCAGCGAGACCGACGTCGACCTCAAGGTCCGCGACCGCAACGGCGACCTGGTCCGCGCCAGCAAGTTTTTCCACTCCGGCGAGCACCCGACGCTGCGGCTGCGCACCCGTGAGGGGTACGAGCTGACCGGCACCCACAACCACCCGGTGCTCTGCCTGGTGGACGTGGCCGGCGTGCCGACCCTGCTGTGGAAGCTGCTCGCCGAGATCGCCCCGGGCGACCGGGTGGTCCTGCAGCGCACCGTGCCGGACGAGATCGGCTACCCGATGCTGGAACACGTCGAGGCGGCCGTGCTCGCGGGCGCGTTCGTGTCCGAGGGGTGGGTGTCGGAGAATCGGGCGGGCTTCAACAACGTGGACCGGGAGTTCTTCGTCCGGGTCCTCACCGCCTACGACCTCGCGGTCGGCGGCCCTCGGTACGTCGCCGAGCGGGTCATCGCCTCCGGCAGCAGGCTGCACGAGCTCGACGTGCAGGACCTCACCGCGCTTCGGGCGAGCGTGCTCGGCGAGATGGTGGGCGCGCGGAGCGCCGGCAAGTTCGTGCCGGAGTTCGTCTGGCGCGGACCGGCCGCGGTCAAGCGGGCCTTCCTCCAGGCGCTGTTCGAGGGCGACGGTTCGTCGTCGCTGCTGCCCCGCCACACGATCCAGGTCTCGTACTCGACCCGCAGCGAGCGGCTGGCCCGCGAGGTGCAGCAGCTGCTGCTGGAGTTCGGCGTGGTCAGCCGGCAGTGCCGGTACGACAGCGGTGAGATCAAGGTCGTCGTCACCAACCGTAGGGACGCCCGGATCTTCGCCGCTCACGTCGGCTTCCTCGGCCGCAAGCAGGCCAAGCTGGAATCCGAGCTGGCCCAGGTGCCGGCGACTAGCACCGCGCTTTCCGGCGATCACGTGCCGTTCGTCGGGGACTTCGTCCGCGAGCACGGCGCGAGCCGCTGGACCGAACGCGACTGGCTGCGCCGGCACAACGTGGACCGGATCGAGCGCTGGGAGCGGGACCGCGACGAGATCGCGGCCCGGATCACCGAGCCCGGCATCCTCGACGTGGTCGAGCCGCTTGTCGACGGGCGCTTCTACTACGCCGAGGTGACCGAGATCACCGACGCCGGTGTGCGGCCGGTCTACAGCATCCGGGTGGACACCGAGGACCACTCGTTCGTCTCCGACGGTTTCGTCAGCCACAACACCGAGTGCAAGCTCGACCCGCTGGCGATGGAGATGCTGCGGGACATCGACGAGGACACCGTCGACCTGCAGGACAACTACGACGGCCGGGCCAAGGAGCCCACGATCCTGCCGTCGCGGATCCCGAACCTGCTGATCAACGGCTCCGAGGGCATCGCGGTCGGCATGGCCACCAAGATCCCGCCGCACAACCTGCGCGAGATCGGCGCGGCGGTGCAGTGGTGCCTGGAGCACCCGGAGGCCGACGAGGCCACCACGCTGGAAGCCCTGCTGGAGATCGTCAAGGGCCCGGACTTCCCGACCCACGGCCTGATCGTCGGCCAGGCGGGCATCCAGGACGCGTACCGGACCGGGCGCGGCTCGATCCGGATGCGCGCCGTGGTCGAGGTCGAGGAGGACAAGCGTGGCCGGCCGGCGCTCGTGGTCAGCGAGCTGCCGTACCAGGTCAACCCGGACAACCTCGCCGAGCGCATCGCCGAGCTGATCAAGGAGGGCAAGCTCGCCGGCATCGCCGACATCCGCGACGAGTCCTCCGGGCGTACCGGCATGCGGATCGTGCTCGTGCTCAAGCGCGACGCGGTCGCCAAGGTGGTGCTGAACAACCTCTACAAGCACACCCAGCTCCAGGAGACGTTCGGCGCCAACATGCTGGCGCTCGTCGACGGCGTGCCGCGCACGCTCAACCTGGCCCAGTTCATCCGGTACTACGTCGAGCACCAAATCGAGGTGATCCGGCGGCGGACCGCGTTCCGGCTGCGCAAGGCCGAGGAGCGGGCGCACATCCTGCGCGGTCTGTCCAAGGCGCTGGACGCGCTGGACGAGGTGATCGCCCTGATCCGGCGTTCGCCCACGGTGGAGGACGCCCGGCAGGGCCTGATCCGGCTGCTGGACATCGACGAGGTCCAGGCGACCGCGATCCTGGACATGCAGCTGCGCCGGCTGGCCGCCCTGGAGCGGCAGCGCATCCTGGACGACCTGGCGAAGCTCGAACTGGAGATCGCCGACCTCAAGGACATCCTGGCCAAGCCGGAGCGGCAGCGGCGGATCGTCTCGGAGGAACTGGGCGAGATCGTCGCGAAGTGGGGCGACGACCGGCGTACGAAGATCGTCCCGTTCGACGGCGAGGTCTCGATGGAGGACCTCATCGCCCGCGAGGACGTGGTCGTGACGATCACCCGCACCGGGTACGCGAAGCGGACGAAGGTCGACCTCTACCGGTCGCAGCGGCGTGGCGGCAAGGGCGTCAGCGGGGCGACGCTCCGCCAGGACGACATCGTCAGCCACTTCTTCGTATGCTCTACCCACGACTGGATCCTGTTCTTCACGAACAAGGGTCGGGTCTACCGGGCGAAGGCGTACGAGCTTCCCGAGGCCAGTAGGGTGGCCAAGGGCCAGCACGTGGCCAACCTGCTCGCGTTCCAGCCCGACGAGCAGATCGCGCAGATCATTGAAATCCCGAACTACCAGGTGGCGCCCTACCTGGTACTGGCCACGAAGAACGGCCTGGTGAAGAAGACGCGGCTCGAGGAGTTCGACTCCAACCGTTCCGGCGGCATCATCGCGATCAACCTGCGCGATGAGGACGAACTGGTCGGTGCGGTCCTGGCCGCTCCGGAGGACGACCTGCTGCTCGTGTCGAAGAACGCCCAGGCGATCCGCTTCAACGCCACCGACGAGGCGCTGCGTCCGATGGGCCGGGCCACGTCCGGTGTGATCGGCATGCGCTTCAGCGGCGAGGACGAGTTGCTCGCGGTCGAGGTGGTGCGAGAGGGTCTGGACGTTCTGGTCGCGACGAACGGGGGTTACGCGAAACGTACCCCGATCGAGGAATACCCGGTGCAGGGCCGGGGAGGTAAGGGCGTGCTGACCGCGAAGATCACCGAGCGACGCGGTGGCCTGGTCGGCGCGGTAGTGATCGATCCGGAGGACGAGCTGTTCGCCATCACCAGCAACGGCGGCGTCATCCGGACTCCGGTGAAGCCTGTACGCCGTACGCGTGACCGGAACACAATGGGGGTCAAGCTGATGGACCTCCCGGACGGCGTGACTATCGTGGCGATTGCTCGCAATGCCGACGAGCCTGACGAACAGGACTAGTTGATGACGGAGACACAGGCGAAGTCGGGGAACAAGGGGACCTCGGCCAATCCGGCCGAGGAGGAGGCTGCGCAGGGCGGCACACCAGCTACCGGCCGTGCGGCCGTGGGCCGGGCCACGGTTCCCGCCGATGCGCCTGCCCCGAAGTTCACCCGCGCCCCCGGCATGGCGCCGCCTCCGGACAAGCCGGGCGAGGACTCGGGTTCCCGGGACTCGTCGGCCGAGACCAATGTCG
>NZ_JAGPXV010000949.1:0-1493 GCF_018070405.1 Micromonospora sp. D75 | reverse complement strand
CCGGATCCGCTCGCTCGGCGCGCTGCTGGACGAGTGGACCCCGGTGATTCCCGGCTCGGTGCTCAACGAGCACCCGATGCACCCGATCACCCCCGCCTCCCGGGCGCTGGTCGACTCGGCCGGCGACGACCTGCCGATCGGCTGGCTGCACCGCTCGATGCGGTACGGCGAGAAGCTCGCCACGCCGGACACCAGCGTCGGCGACCTGATCGGCGACGTCGACCCGATCCGGCTCGCCCAGGGGCGCACGCTCGGCGACCCGGAGACCATCCACTTCGGGCTCGTACCGCGTACCAACCGGGGCGTCTTCGCCGTCAACGAGCTGCCCGACCTGGCCGAACGCATCCAGGTGGCGCTGCTCAACGTGCTGGAGGAGCGCGACATCCAGGTCCGTGGCTACCAGCTGCGGCTGCCGCTGGACCTGCTGCTGGTGGCCAGCGCCAACCCGGAGGACTACACCAACCGGGGCCGGATCATCACGCCGCTCAAGGACCGGTTCGGCGCGGAGATCCGTACCCACTACCCGCTCGACCTCGACCTGGAGCTGTCGCTGATCCGGCAGGAGGCCGACCTGGTCGCCGTCGTGCCGGAACACGTGCTGGAGGTGCTGGCCCGGTTCGCCCGCGACGTGCGGGAGTCCCCGTCGGTGGACCCGCGCTCGGGTGTGTCCGCCCGGTTCGCCATCGCCGCCGCGGAGACGGTGGCCGCCGCCGCGTTGCGTCGGTCCGGTCTGCTGGCCGGTGCCTCTGCTGCCTCGGGTGGCGGGGCCGGGTCGGCGCCCCGGCCGGAGGCGCCGGTGGCCCGGATCGGCGACACCGTGTCGGTCACCTCCACGCTGCGCGGCAAGGTCGAGTTCGAGAGCGGCGAGGAGGGACGCGAGATCGAGGTGCTCGCGCACCTGCTGCGTACCGCCACCGCCGAGACGTTCCGCGCCCGCCTGGCCGGGCTCGACCTGTCCGGCTTCACCGCGATCGTCGCCGAGGGCGGCGCCGTGGAGACCGGGGAACTGGTCTCCTCGGCCGAGCTGCTGCGCCAGGTCGGCACCGTACCGGGGCTGGCCAAGGTGCTCGACCGGCTCGGGCTCGGCGACGCGCCCAGCCCGGAGGAGGCCGCCGCCGGCATCGAGTTCGTGCTGGAAGGGCTGCACCTGACCCGCCGGCTCGGCAAGGACGTCACCGAATCGGGGCGCACCGTCTACGGGGACCGGGACTGACAATGGCCGGCGGCAACCGCTTCCGGTACGGGCAGTGGCGCGGCGGACCCGACCCGCTCGCCCCGCCGTACGACGTGCGCGCCGCGGTGGACGCGGTCGGCTCGGACGTGCTCGCCGGCGGCAGCCTGCGCGAGTCGCTGCGTGAGCTGCTGCGGCGCGGCCCGCAGGGGCGGGGCGGCCTGGACGACCTGGCCGCCCGCGCCCGCCGCCTGCGCCGGGAGGCGCTGCGCCGCGGCGACTTGGACGGCGCCGTAACCCGGGCCCGGGCGCTGCTCGACCA
>NZ_JAGPXV010000948.1:0-1494 GCF_018070405.1 Micromonospora sp. D75 | reverse complement strand
GCGGTCGCTCGATCACCCAGCCCTCCATCGCCCGCATCGCGGCCTCGTTCGGCCCGCCGTAGGGGATCCGGTAGAGGCTCGGCCGGTAGGCCGGCCAGCGCAGCAGGTAGATCTCCTCGTCGTCCGGGGAGAACGGCGAACCCGGGTGGCCGAGCCCGAGCGCCCGGTACAGCTCCGCCGGGCTGTTCAGGTGCGCCAGTTCCCCGGCCCGGTGCACGAAGCCGGAGACCCGGTCGTAGCCACGCTCCAGGTAGTACGCGAGCTGGCTCGCCGCGATCGCCTTCTGCATGGTCACCGGCTGGTTCGCGGCGATCGTCGGCACCTCCGGGCGCTGTCGTTCCGCCGACTGCGGCGCGGCGGCCGGCTCCGGGTCGTCGCCGAGGCCCACCTCGGCCGCCCAGTTGGCGAGCGCGAGAACCTGCTCCCCCGGGTACGTCGCGCCGACCGGGCTGTCCGGGTTCACCCGGAACGACCAGGACACGTCCGGCCACTTGCGAATGAGCTGGACGAACTTGACCCGTACCGTCTCGACCGCGTCTCCGGCGTGCTCGGCGAGGCGTTCCGGGGAGGTGTAGACCGAGACGGACGTCTCGCCGTCCACCGGCTCGGTGTGCCAGACGAACCCCGGCTCACCCGGCCGGCTGCCCGCGGCCGAGTCGGGCGCGGCCGGCAGCAGCACCCGGGCCAGCAGCAGGGTGGTGAGGAAGCCGTCGGTGCTCCCGCTGCCCGCGGCGGCCAGCAACTCCTCCTCCACGTTGTTCGCCGGCACGAAGTCGGCCGGAGCGGCGGCGCTCACCGGGTCGCCGTCGATCGGCGCCGGCTCCGCCAGGGGCGCGGGCGGCGCGGAGGTGTCCGGCGTCTCGTGCGGGGTGGACAGCGCGACGGTCGGCTCACCCGGCGCGAACAGCGACGTGGTGACGGAGTCGTCGAAGGCCGCCGGTTCGGCCTCGGTGGCCGGCTGCGTGGCCGGCTCGGCGTCGGCGGCCGGCTCGAAGAGCGACACGGTGGCCTGTTCCCCGGCGGTGGCCGGCGCGAACAGGGCCGCCGTCTGCTCGGGCGGCGTCGGCGCGAACAGCGAGGTGGTCGACTCGGCAGCCGGCGTGTGCGCCTCGAACAGGGAAACAGTGGGTTCGGCCGTCGAGGTGAACGACACCGTCGGATCGTCGAGCCGCCCGGCCCGGTCGAACGGCGCCGTCTCGGCCGGCGCAACGGTGTGGGCGGCCTCGGTGAGGTTCATCGTCTCGTCGCCGGTCGTCAGCAGCGGGTCGGCCGGGAGCGGCGCGGTCGGGTCACCGGCCCAGGGTGCCGCCGCGTGATCGGCCGGCACGGCACGCACCGGGTCGGCGTACTGCGCGGACCAGGGCTGATCGGGCTCGGTCAGGTCGCGGGCCTCGATGACCGTGCCCTCGATGACGATGGGGGTGAAGTCCCGGCGCGGCGCGGGCGGGCTCGACACCGGCTCGGCGATCGAGGGCGACAGCGCCTCCGTCGGGT
>NZ_JAGPXV010000947.1:0-1497 GCF_018070405.1 Micromonospora sp. D75 | reverse complement strand
CGCCCAGGTCGTGCCCGGCCAGCGCCTGCGCGTGCGCGGCGTCGGCGAGCACCCCGGCGGCGCGCAGCCGGCGGAGGTACTCGGCGGCGATCTCGGGGCGCAGCCTGCCGTTCATCAGCGCCGGGAGGGCGCCGAGGCGGGTCAGCGCCAGGAACGACAGCACCATGTCGGCGGCCGTACCGGCCCAGACGGCGACCGGGTCGCGGGGGTTAACCCCGCGTTCGTGCAGCCAGGCCCCCCGGGCGGCGACCATCCGGTCGAGCCGGCCCAGGGTCAGCGGGGTCTCGGCCGGGTGGCCGTCGACCTCGGTGTCGAATGTGAGCCCCGGCCCGTCCGGGTCGGCGCCGTGGGCCAGCACCCGGGCGAGCACGTTGCCCGCGCCCAGTTCCGCGTCGGCTGCGAGCGCGCCGCGCAGTCCCTTCGTCCTCATTGACGTGTTCCCTCCCCCAGCAGCACCGCGGTCGCCTCGCCCGGCGTACCGTCCGGTGCCAGTTCGATCAGGATCAGCAACGCCTGTGCGGCGTCGCCGTCGTGCAGCAGCAGGTCCGCCTCGGCCTCCCCCTCGGCCCGCGGATCGCCGGTTGGGCTCAGGCACACCACCGGCCCGTCCAGTCCCCAGCGCGCTGCGACGTGCCCGGCCACGCTGTTCGGCACCGACTGGAAGAAGAACAGCGGCCCGATCCGGTCACCGGCGTCCACCGCGGCCCGGACGTGCGCCGCGCTGGCCGTGTCTCCGCCGGCGCTGACCAGCACCACCGCCGTACCGTTGCCCGGCGGCAGCGGCCCGGTGCCGTAGCGCCGCGCGAGGCACCGCTCGGCCACCGCCACCACGAGAGGCGCGAACGCCGAGTGCACAAACCCCGGCACCCCCGCCGGCCTCTCATCCCCGTCCTCGGGCCACCGCGCCTCCGCGTCGTTGCGCGATCTTGCGGTTGGCGCCCTCTCGGCGGGCGTTGTGCCCGTTTCGCCGGGGCCGGAAGTGCAAGATCGCGGAGGGCTGGGGGTGGAGGCGGTCATGAGGTGCTCACCAGGAGTGCGGTGTTGGCGCCGCCGAAGGCGGCGTTGAGGGTCAGGGCGTGCCCGGTGCGCGCGGGGCGGGGGGCGTCGCGGATGACGTCCAGCGGGCACTGCGGGTCCGGGCCGAGCCAGCCGGCGGTGACCGGCAGCTTGCCGTGCCGCAGGGCCAGCACGGTGACCAGCAGTTCCAGCAGCCCGGACGCCTCCAGCGCGTGCCCGTGCACCGACTTGGTGGAGCTGACCGGCAGCCGCCCGGCGTCGTCGCCGAACACCCGGGTCAGCGCCGCCGCCTCGGAGGCGTCGCTGAACGGGGTGCCGGTGGCGTTGGCGTTGACGTAACCGACCGCGTCCGGGGGCAGCCCGCCGCGGCGCAGCGCCGCCTCGACCGCCCGGGCCAGCCCCAGCCCCTCCGGGTGCGGCTGGCACGCGTGGTAGGCGTCCCCCGCCCGCCCCCACCCGGCCACCGTCGCCACCGTCGCG
>NZ_JAGPXV010000946.1:0-1497 GCF_018070405.1 Micromonospora sp. D75 | reverse complement strand
CCGGTGCACCGCCTCCCGCCGGAGGTGAAGATCGCCGCGATGGTGCTGTTCACCGTCGCGGTGGTGGCCACACCCCGGGAGGCGTACTGGGCCTTCGGCGGGTACGCGCTCCTGGTCGCCGTGGTGGCCGCGCTGGCCCGGGTCGGCCCGCGCTGGCTGCTCAGCCGGGCGCTGATCGAGCTGCCGTTCGTGCTGTTCGCGTTCGCGCTGCCGTTCCTCGGGGCGGGGGAGCGGGTCGAGGTGGCGGGGCTCGCCCTGTCCGTCGACGGGCTGCACGGCGCGTTCAACATCCTCGCCAAGGGCACGCTCGGCGTACTCGCATCGCTTCTGCTGGCGGCGACCACGACGACGCGGGACCTGCTGCTCGGCCTGGACCGGCTGCGGTGCCCGCAGATCCTCACCCAGATCGCCACGTTCATGCTGCGCTACCTGGAGGTGCTGGTCGGCGAGGCCCGCCGGATGCGCGTGGCGCGGGTGTCGCGCGGCGACGACCCGCGGTTCCTGTGGCAGTTGCGCGGCTTCGCGGCCGGCGTCGGCGCGCTGTTCCTGCGCGCGTTCGAGCGCGGCGAGCGGGTCTACCTGGCGATGCTTTCCCGCGGCTACACCGGCCGGATGCCGGCGGTGTGGCAGGGGGCCGGCGCGGCCACCGCCGGCCAGTGGGCGGTCGCCGCGACGGTGCCGGCGATCGCGGCCACCATCGCCGCCGTCGCGCTCGTCCTGCAATGATCGGGTACGTGCAGCAGCCGCCCTCCCTCGACGTCAACGGCGTCCGGTACGCGTACCCGGACGGTCACGTCGCCCTGCACGGCGTGGACCTGACCGTGCCGCGCGGCGATCGGGTGGCGCTGCTCGGGCCCAACGGCGCCGGCAAGACCACGCTCGTGCTGCACCTCAACGGCATCCTCACCCCGACCGAGGGCACGGTGAGCGTCGGCGGCCTCACCGTCACCGGGGACCGGGACACGCTGGCCGAGGTACGCCGCCGCGTCGGCATCGTCTTCCAGGACCCGGACGACCAGCTGTTCCTGCCCACGGTCGCCGAGGACGTGGCGTTCGGCCCGGCCAACCTGGGCCTGCGCGGCGCCGAGCTGGCCGCCCGGGTCGACGAGGCGCTCGCGGCGGTCGGGATGAGCGAGCACCGGGACCGCGCCCCGCACCACCTGTCGTTCGGGCAGCGGCGCCGGGTGGCGGTGGCCACTGTGCTGGCCATGCGCCCGGAGATCCTGGTGCTGGACGAGCCGTCGTCGAACCTCGACCCGGCCGCCCGCCGGGAGCTGGCGGAGATCCTGCGCGCCCTGCCGGTGACGCTGCTCATGGTCACGCACGACCTGCCGTACGCGGCCGAGCTGTGCCCCCGCTCGGTGATCCTGGACGGCGGCCGCATCGTCGCCGACGCCCCCACCGCGGACCTCCTGTCCGACGAGGCGCTGTTGACGGCCCACCGCCTGGAACTCCCCTACGGCTTCGCCCCCCGCCCGTCCTGACCCCGCCCTAGCC
>NZ_JAGPXV010000945.1:0-1514 GCF_018070405.1 Micromonospora sp. D75 | reverse complement strand
ACCGTCTACCGGGTGAGCTGCGGCGCGGACGTCCTGCCGGCGGCGCCCGGCGGCCGACGCCCCTGTCTGGCCACGGTCGGGGTGCGCAACGTCACGAACGAGGACCAGACCTGGCACGGGCAGTTGCAGCGCGCGTACCTGCCGAGCGGGAACTGGGTGGCCGCCGACGAGGACGCGACCCGGGTGGCGAACCTGGGCCGGGACGTGTTCTCCCAGCCGGTGGCCGCCGGGCGGCGGGTGCTGCTGCCACTGGTGTTCACCATGCGCGGCGACGAGCCGCCGAAGCGGCTGGAGCTGCGCAGCGGCGTCTTCTCCGCGGGCGTGCGGGTGGACGTGCCGTGACCCGGCGACGGGCGGCGGTCGTACCCTGGGGTGCGTGACCGCCGCCCTCGCCCCCGCGCTCGACGTCGCCGACTGGCAGGCGCGCCGGGCCGCCCACGAGCAGCGGGTGGACGCCTGGCTGACGCCGCATCTCGGCCGCCGCCGGGCGGGCGTGAAGCATCCGGTGGAGGACTTCCTCTTCACCTACTACTCGCACCGGCCGGCCCAGCTGCGCCGCTGGCACCCGGGCGCGGGCGTGACGCTGTGCGACGCCGACCCGGCCGGTTTCGGCCCGGACTACACCGCCTGCGCCGCCGGGCTCACCCTCGACACCGATCGGGTACGCGCGCGGCGCGCCGAGTCGATCGCCTGGATCCGTACGCTGCTGGCGGCGACCGCCGGACGCCCGGCGCAGTTCGGCTGCTTCGGCATGCACGAGTGGGCGATGGTCTACCGGCAGACGCAGGAGCAGGTACGGCACAACTCCTGGCCGCTGCGGCTGAGCCCAGCGGCGACGGCGGCGGTGGTCGAGGAGCGCGGCGTGCGGTGCAGCCACTTCGACGCGTTCCGGTTCTTCACCGCGCCGGCCCGCCCGCTGAACGTGCTCCAGCCGACCCGGGACAGCCAGCACGCGCTGGAGCAGCCGGGTTGCCTGCACGCCAACATGGATCTCTACAAGTGGGCGTACAAGCTGTCGCCGCTGGTCTGCTCGGAACTCGTGGCGGACTGCTTCGAGCTGGCCCGGGAGATCCGGACGCTGGACATGCGTGCCAGCCCGTACGACCTGGCCGCCCTGGGCTACCCGCCGGTGCCGGTGGAGACGCCGGAGGGCCGGGCCGAGTACGCCACCGCGCAGCGCGGGTTCGCCGAGCGTGCCGCCGGGTTGCGCGCCCGGCTGCTGGCCGCGCTGGACCGGGCGGTGCCGGCCGACCACCGCTGAGCGGGGCCGGCCGGCACGCGACGGTCAGCTCGGCGCGCAGGTCAGCGCCGGGCTCGGCGCGGTTCCCTCGGCCAGGAACCCGAACGTGGTCTGGGCGGCCGGGGCCAGCGCGCCGTTCCAGCTCGCGTTCCGGGCGGTCACAGTGGTTCCGCTCTGCGTCACGTCGGCGTTCCACGCCTGGCTGATCCGTTGGCCGCCGGCGAGCGGGACGTGCACGGTCCAGCCGGCGATCGGCGCGGCGCCGGCGTTGCGC
>NZ_JAGPXV010000944.1:0-1515 GCF_018070405.1 Micromonospora sp. D75 | reverse complement strand
GCAGCACATGACCGCGCTGCTGGACGCGCATCTGGCCGCCGAGCGGGACGGCTTCAGCCTCGACGTGCGGCTGCGCATCGCCGCCGGTGAGGTGGTGGCGCTGCTCGGCCCCAACGGCGCGGGCAAGACCACCGCGCTGCGGGTGCTCGCCGGGCTGCACCCGCTCACCGCCGGGCACCTCACGCTCGACGGCGCCGACCTGGACCGGCCGGACCGCCGGATGTGGACGCCGCCGGAACGGCGGCCGGTCGGCGTGGTGTTCCAGGACTACCTGCTGTTCCCGCACCTGAGCGCGCTGGACAACGTGGCGTTCGGGCCGCGCCGCCGGGGCGCCGACAAGCGGGCCGCCCGCGCCCGTGCCCAGGAGTGGCTGGACCGGGTCGGCCTCGGCGACCAGGCCCGGCGCCGGCCCCGGCAGCTCTCCGGAGGGCAGGCGCAGCGGGTCGCGCTCGCCCGCGCGCTCGCCGTCGACCCGGCCCTGCTGCTGCTCGACGAGCCCCTGGCCGCGCTCGACGCGCGGACCCGGCTGGACACCCGCGCCGAACTCCAGCGCCACCTCGGCGCGCATCCCGGCGCGACGCTGCTCGTCACCCACGACCCCCTCGACGCGCTGGTGCTCGCCGACCGGCTGGTCATCGTGGAGCACGGCCGGGTGGTGCAGGAGGGTGACGCCGCCACCGTCACGGCGCGGCCACGCACCGACTACGTGGCCCGGCTGGTCGGCCTGAACCTGCACCGCGGCCGCGCCGACGGGCACACGGTCACCGTCGGTGAGCTGGCACTCACCACCGCCGACACCGTCCACGGTGACGTGTTCGTCGCCTACCCGCCGGCCGCTGTGGCGCTGCACCCGTCCCGGCCCGAGGGCAGCCCGCGCAACGTGTGGGCGGCCACCGTCACCGGCGTGCAGCGCCACGGCGACAACCTGCGCGTGCAGCTGGCCGGCCCGGTCGAGGTGGCCGCCGACGTCACGCCCGCCGCCGCGGCCCACCTCGGGCTGATCCCCGGTCGGCCGGTCTGGGCGGCGGTCAAGGCAGCGGAGACGCGCGCCTATCCGGCGTGACAAACACCGCTGGTCGCGGCATGTGCGCAGGTGAGAGGTTTGATCTGCGCTCAACCGGTCACTGGGACGGTAGCGACGACGCAAAGGGGGACACGGTGCCCGACATGATCCGCAACAGGTCCAGTCAGGACGCCGACCTGCCACGGGGAGTCACCGACCCGTTGCTCTGGCGGGCCGCGTACGACGTGGCCGTCGCGCACCGGCCCGACGAGTCCGGCCGGTGCGAGAGCCTGCTGTGTGACGGTCAGGTCGCGCCGTGCGACGCGCTGACGGCGGCCCACCGGGCGATGGAGCTGGCCGGGGACCGGCATGCCGACCGGGCCGAGCCGGAAACGTGGCGTACGGAGCAGCGGCGGCGCGCCGCCTGAGCACCGGGTCGCGGGCGGTTCGAACCGTTGACGCCCCGCTTCCGTGTTTATGATCGACAACTCGGTCGGAATGCGGGGAAGAGG
>NZ_JAGPXV010000943.1:0-1519 GCF_018070405.1 Micromonospora sp. D75 | reverse complement strand
GGCGACCCGCGCGCTGACCTCCGCCGGTAGCTGCAGGACGGTCGCGGCGACGAGCACCGAGCCGTGGCTGTAGCCGGACAGCAGCACCCCGTTGCCGCTGTGCACCAGGTACGTGATGCGCCGGGCCAGCTCCGGCACGGCCCGCTCGGCGTAGCAGGGCGGTGCGAACGGGTGTGCCGCCCGGGGCCAGAACGTGGCCAGGTCGAAGAGCACGCCGACGTGGTGCCGGAACCCGGGACTGCGGTAGGCGAAGATCCCGGCGAGGATGAGGGCCAGCACCGCCGCCGAGATCGCCACCCCGCCCACCTCGATGCCGAACATGACCAGCTCCGCCGGGACGTGCGTGCGGTGCTCCAGCGTCTCGCCCGGATCGGGACGGACCAGCGCCATCGCGGTGGTCGCCGCGCCCAGTCCGGCCATGACGGCGAACAGCACCGCCAGCGGCACCAGCAGGTCGGTGAACCGGGCCCGCACGATCATCGTCCGGACCTGCCGCAGCCGGGGCGCCGCCTCGGCCGGCGGCGACGGGAAGTCCCGCTCGACGATCGCCCCGGCGGCCCGCATCCGGCCGCGCCGGGACACCAGCGCCACCACTGCCGCGACCACCAGGGTGACCAGCAGCGCGCGGAAGAAGCCGTAGATCGCCCAGGTGTACGCGTGCGCCGGGCCCGGTATGTCGTCCGCCGGGGACACGCCCCGGTCCAGCAGGTCGGCGGTGCGCTGGACCAGCTCGGCGGAGTACGCCACCGCGAGCCCGCCCGCCGCCGCGGCTACCACGAGCGCCCCGAGCCCGTTCGGCGGCTGGTGGCCGCGGACTCGTAGGCGGTGCCAGATCAGCACCGCGGCCAGGCCGCCGAGCAGTACCGCGTGCGTGACCAGCAGCCAGGTCAGGATCGAGCCGTAGCCGGGCAGCCCGCCGCCGGCACGCCAGCGGGCCGGGGCGAACAGCAGATACCCGGCCACCACGACGGTGAGCCCGATCGCGGTGCCGCGCAGCACCCGGGCGACCCGGTCACGTCGCGGGTCGGTGGGCGCCCGGTCGACGAGCGGCGGCACGCAGACCAGGACCAGGCAGGCGAGCAGCACCGCGCCGGTGACCGCCAGCAGCACCGCCACCGTGGGCGGGACGCCCTGCGCGGCCCGGGCGGCGAGGAGACAGCCGTCGAGGGTGGCGAAGGCCGCCGCGATGTGGATCGAACGCAGCCGGCCCATCAGCGGCTCGGTGTCCCACTGGCCGATCGTGCTCAGCGGAGGCCCGGCCGTCGCCCGCTCCGGCGCCCGGAACGCGGTGAACGAGCGTCCCGGCCGCCGGGAGCCCCACCAGACCAGGCTCACCGCGGCCGCCGGGACCAGCGCCAGCACCACCAGCCGCAGCCCGACCGGCCGCCCGCCCATCCAGGACAGCCACTCCCGGTCGGCGACGCACGCCGGGACGGACAGGCACTGCCAGGCCACCAGGTCCAGCGCGACCCCGGCCCCGGCGAGCACGTACAACGCGGTCAGGCTCAACCCCAGCACC
>NZ_JAGPXV010000942.1:0-1525 GCF_018070405.1 Micromonospora sp. D75 | reverse complement strand
GCCACGCGGCCTCGCGGTCGGCGTTCAGCACGAGCGTGACGTCGTCGCCCAGCAGCGGCCGTACCACCTGTTCCAGGTAGCGGCGCTCGGCCGGCTCGTTGCACTTGCCGGCCAGCGTGAACGGCAGCCCGGCCGCCCGGCACGCCGCGATCGCCACGTCCGGGCCCTTGTCCGGGCTGAACCGGGCCAGCCAGAGCACCGGTCCCGTCCCGGGCGCCCGCTTGCGCGGGACGTCCCGCAACGGCATCGCGTTGTGCACCGTGCCGGCCCAGGGCAGCCCCGGATTCGCCCGGCGCTGCGCGTGCGAGATCGCGACCAGGCCCACCCCCCGGTCGGTGTTGCCGAGCACGGTGCCGTACTCGCCCACCGGGTTGCCGTGCACGGTCGCGACAGTGGGCACCCGGCGGCGTCCGGCCACCAGCGGGCCGATCGTGCTGTGGTCGTGCACCAGATCGAAGTCCGCCGGGCCGATCAGGCGGTCGACGTGGGCCAGGTGCGCCAGCTCGGGCAGCGACTCGCCCATCCGCTCGTACTGCAGCTCGTCGCAGGTGGAGACGAAGTCGGCCGAGGTGCCGTGCCCGGTCCCCGCCCCGAACAGCGTCACCGCGTGCCCCCGCTCGACGAGCGCGTCGACCAGTCCCGCGACCAGCGTCTCCAGCCCGCCGTAGCCGGGCGGCGGCACCGACAGCCAGGGCGGCACCACCATCGCGATCCGGAGCGGCCCGGCCCGCCAGCGCTCCGAGGACTGCTGGTTCACGGCCACGAGTCCTCCCCGCTCGGTCCCCGGCGTACCCGCTGGGTCGCGGGTTCCCGGCCCGGCCCGCGGTAAACGACACGCCGTCGGCTCAGCCGGACACCACGATCCCGACGTGCACCTCACGTACGCCCGGCAGGGCCCACGCGGCCCGTTCCGCCTCCTCGCGCTGCCACCAGGCGCCCACGACGCCGTCGAGCACCACAGTGTCGCCGTCGACCCGGGCGTCGATGCGCTCGGTGCCGGTCCGCCGCAGCAGCAGGCGGCGCAGGTCGAGGCGCTGCTGCTCGTCGCTGGGCGGGGCCGGGGGCCGTACCTCGATCAGGTTCGTCACCCCGCGTACGCCGCGCAGCCGGCGCAGCTCACGCTCGGCGGTACGGCGCTGGAAGCCGAACTCGACCTCGCCCCGGAGCATGACCCAGCCGGCGGCGACCGTCACGTCCAGCCGTTCGGCCGGCACGAAGCTGTCCCACTCCAGCGCCCGGCCGGCCGCGATCGCGATGTCGGCGTCGGTACGCCGGTCCGTGGCGGTCAGGTCGACCTCCAGGTCGCTGGCGACCGCGCGCACCCCGCGTACCCGGTGGGCGCAGCGCTCGACGGCCCACCGCCGCGCGTAGCTGTCCACCCGCCCGGTGAGCGTGACGACGCCGTCGGCGACCGTCACGCCGACGTCGGTGGCCCGGGTCTGCGCGTCCCAGTCCAGTTCGGCGAGGACGTCGCGCTGGATCAGCTGGTCGGTACGCACGGTGGACGTGGTGGTCATGCCCCCAG
>NZ_JAGPXV010000941.1:0-1527 GCF_018070405.1 Micromonospora sp. D75 | reverse complement strand
GTCCGGATCACCATGCGCGCGGGCCGGTCCGGGTCGACGTACCGGAAGATGAACGAGGTCGTCACGATCGCCAGCGAGATCTCCCAGGCGGGGACGAGCTCGACCTGGAGCGTGAACAGCCAGTGGATGAACATGTAGAGGGGTACGAGCAGCATGAACAGGCCGTACTGGGCGTACGGCAGGTGAACGGGAAGGGTGTACCCGGGCGGCCCCAGGTAGACGAGGCGTGCCCGGTAGATGTCGTCGTCGGTGCGCAGCCGCATCGTCGCCCAGCGTCCTACTCGAAGATCAGGTTGATCAGGTAGTCGCCGACGAAGAAGAGTGTGGCGGCGCCGGCGATGAAGGCCAGGCCGATGATGGCGATGGCCGAGCTGGTCAGCACCTTGGAGATCTCACCCCGGCTGGCCCGGCCGATGAAGATCACCCCGAGGACGGCGAGCAGGATCGGTGCGATCTTGCTGGCGAAGAAGGTGACGACGTTGTCGGTGTCGATGCCCTTCGGAGCCGGCTCGGCGAGTGGAGTCGACGCCAGGGTGTGGAGCGCGTGGTCGACGGCGCTCGACGCCGCTGCCATGAGCTCGATGGCGATCACTGGAAACCTCCCCAAGGTCGCGGCCGGCGGTGCCGCGTTGGTGCAAGTAGGCAAGCCTGGCGGGATGGTGCTCGGCGGACACGGAAGTGGTCAACGCTGTGTCCGTGACCCACCACGCTGGGTGGTGAGTTTTGGGCGGATTCTTCCCGCTTCGGCCCTCCCTCCAGGCTTCGCCATCTCGATGCTGGGCAATTCCAAAGCGTACGGCCCGGCCACCTTTGCGACAAGCCGCGAAGAGTCGACCGTGAATCGCCCGGAAGACCGATCGTACACCTGTTCCAATCCGCATGTCAGGGCTGCTGCGTCGGCGGCTCGCCCGGTCGCCGGAAGCCCCGCCCACGAGCGGTACTGTCGGCTCCGTGACCGATCTGGTACGGGCGGAGACCCCGGTGGTGATGGGCGTCCTGAACGTCACGCCCGACTCCTTCTCCGACGGCGGCAGATACGCCGATTTGGACGCGGCAGTCGCACACGGGGTGCGACTTCGCGCCGACGGCGCCGACCTGATCGACGTGGGCGGCGAGTCCACCCGGCCCGGCGCCGAGCGGGTCGACGCGGAGACGGAGACCGCCCGGGTGCTGCCGGTGGTCCGTGAGCTGAGCGCCGCCGGCATCGTCGTCAGCATCGACACCAGCCGGGCCCGGGTCGCCGAGGCGGTCCTCGCCGCCGGCGCGTACCTGGTGAACGACGTCTCCGGCGGCCTCGCCGACCCGGACATGGCCCGGGTGGTCCGCGACGCCGGCTGTCCGTGGGTGCTCATGCACTGGCGGGGACACTCGCGGGAGATGCGCGAGCTGGCCACGTACACCGACGTGGTGACCGAGGTCCGGGACGAGCTGAGCCGGCGGGTCGACGCCGCGCTCGCCGCCGGAGTGGCCGCCGACCGGATCGTCGTCGACCCAGGTCTGGGCTTCGCGAAGACCGCCGCGCACAAC
>NZ_JAGPXV010000940.1:0-1528 GCF_018070405.1 Micromonospora sp. D75 | reverse complement strand
CATGTCGTCTGACGACGCGACGACGAGGAGGTGCCATGGCCGCCGACGAGGCTCCCGCCCGTGACGGGCGCGACCGCACGGAGCCGGTGGGCCCGGACGACGGTCCGGACAGCCCGACCGACCTGACCGCGACGGGCTGGATGGCGACGCTCAAGCGGACCGTCCGGGAGTTCCAGGACGACAGCCTGACCGACTGGGCCGCCGCGCTCACCTACTACGGCGTGCTCTCCATCTTCCCCGGCGTGCTGGTGCTGATCTCGCTGCTCGGCCTGCTCGGTGACCGGGCCACGGAGGGGGTCCGGGACACTGTCGGCCAGGCGGTGCCGGAGGAGAACATCCGCAAGATCATCGAGAGCGCGATCGACCAGGCCGGCCAGTCCGGCGGGCTGGCCAGCATCGCGGCCGTCATCGGTCTGGTCGCGGCCTTCTGGTCCGCCTCCGGCTACATCGCCGCGTTCATGCGCGCCTCGAACAGCATCTACGACGTGCCGGAGGGGCGGCCGATCTGGAAGACGCTGCCGGTGCGCCTCGGCGTGACCGCGGTGATCGGCGTGATGCTGCTGATCAGCGCCGTGATCGTGGTGTTCACCGGCGGCCTGGCCGAGCAGGCCGGAAACGCGATCGGGCTCGGCTCGACCGCCGTCACGGTGTGGAACATCGCCAAGTGGCCGGTGTTGCTGGTGCTGGTGAGCCTGATGTTCGCGATCCTCTACTGGGCCTCGCCGAACGCCCGGCACGGCGGCTTCCGCTGGGTCAGCCCCGGCGGCGTGCTCGCGGTGGTGCTCTGGCTCGTGGTGTCCGGCCTCTTCGCGCTCTACGTCAGCAACTTCGGTTCGTACAACAAGACGTACGGCGCGGTGGCCGGCGTGATCATCTTCCTGGTCTGGCTCTGGCTGAGCAACGTGGCCATCCTGCTCGGCGCGGAGTTCGACGCCGAGCTGGAGCGCAGCCGGGCCATCGCGGCCGGGCACCCGGCCGACGAGGAGCCCTACGTGGAGTTGCGCGACGACCGCAAGCTGCGCAAGAAGGGCAACGCCTCCTCCCACCACTGACCGCTGACCGCACCTCGCCGCCCCGCCCGGATGCGCCCGGGCGGGGCGGCCCGTTTTTCTGGCCCGGCACCTCTTTTGTTCGTATGGACAAAAGTTTGCATCAGGCGTGCCGAAGCTATGGACATGCGACCCGGAAGGCTCCTACTGTGTCGGACACAACACACATCGCCATGGTCGATGTGACGGACTTCCGATGCGGAGGTGACTGCCGGTGCGGACGGTCGACCCCCTGCACGTACGGCTCCTGCGGCTGCTCCGGGACGAGGGCGCGGTGTCCCGCGCCGAACTCGGCGACCGCCTCCAGATGCCCCGCCCGCGCCTGCTCGCCGAGCTGGAACGGCTCGTCTCCCTCGGGTACGTGGCCGAGGCCGGGCTGGCCGCCTCCCGGGGCGGGCGGCGCTCCACCCTGGTCGAGCTGAGCCCGCACCTGCGGTTCGCCGCCGTCGACCTGGGCGCCAGCTCGATCGACGTGGAGG